>JBQCFU010000486.1:0-4676 GCA_051958775.1 Pseudolabrys sp. | reverse complement strand
CAGATTCGCGCGCGCGCCGCCCGCAAGGCCGGCCCGCCGATGATTTCGTAACGCACACTCAAACACACAGACTTGAATTCAAAAGGAGAAGAACGATGGAAGTGATTTTGCTGGAGCGCGTCGGCAAGCTCGGACAGATGGGCGATGTCGTGCGCGTCAAGGACGGCTACGCGCGTAACTTCCTGCTGCCGCGCAACAAGGCGCTGCGCGCCACCAAGGACAACAAGGCCAAGTTCGACGCCATGAAGGCCGAGCTGCAGGCCAAGAACGAAGCCCGCAAGGGCGAAGCCGGCAAGCTCGCCGGTGCGTTCGAAGGCAAGTCGCTCACCGTGCTGCGTCAGGCTTCGGAAATCGGACAGCTCTACGGTTCGGTGTCGCCGCGCGACATCGCCGATATGCTCAGCGCCGACGGCACCCCGGTCAACCGCTCGCAGATCGTGCTGCACGCACCGATCAAGCTGATCGGCCAGTACAAGGTGCCGGTCGAGTTGCACCCGGAAGTCGAGGTGATCGTGCTTGTCAACGTCGCCCGCAACGAGGAAGAAGCCGAGCGCCTGAAGCGCGGCGAGAACATCACCGTGCGTCGTCAGGACGATGGCGACGAGGAAGCCGAGCGCGCCGCCGCGGCGGAAGCGGCCAAGGCCCTCTTCGAGGAAGGCGCCGAGCAGCCGGCCGAAGGCGAAGAAGAAACCGAAGAGAAGAACGACTGATGATCGCGACACACCGACCGGCCATTGTTTTTCAATGGCCGGTGCGGATGTGAGCGTTACTCAGCCGGCTTGGCAGGTTCTGCCGGCTTCGGTTCGCTTGATTTGGGCTCAGCCGGCGGTGCATCCGCCGGCTTTGTCGTTTCAGCAGGCTTCACATCCGCAGGTGCGGAGTCAGCCGGCTTCGTTTCTGCGGGCTTGGTCTCCGCAGGCTTGGTCTCGGCCGGCGCAGCAGGCGCCGTTTCCGCCGGCTTTGCTTCGGCGGGTGCCGGCTCTGCCGGCTTCGCCTCCGCGGGCTTCGCTTCTGCGGGAGCCACCTCGGACGGTTTGGTTTCTGCGGGCTTGGTATGGGCGGGCTTGGCCTTTGCCTTGCCGTCCTTTGCCTTGCCGTCCTTCGCCTTGCCGTCCTGAGCCTCGCCGCGATGGCGGGTCCGTGCCGGACGCTCCTCGCCCGGAGTGGCGGCTGCTGCACCCGGCTCGGCGTCGCGGCCGCGCCGGCGCGCTGCTGCCGGCGGTGGCTCATCGCGCCCGCTCATCGATCCGCCTTTGCCGACCCGCACCAGATAATCGGCCATCGCCGCCGCGCTTTCGCGGCTCGCCGAATAATGCTCACGCAGGAACGCCGCGAGCCCGGCAGGTCCCTTCGACAGCGTGCGCGCCTCCTTGTGGCAAGGCTGACAATCCGACGCGAAAACCTGCTGCGGGGTCTTTCCGGCATCGATACTCACCTGCGCGGCGGCACCCGTCGGCAGCAAAATCCCGGCCGTCATCATCGCCGCGGCGGCCCACATCGCGCGGCTTCCGTTCGATCGCTTCATCCCAATATCCGTCTGGCTTGAAATGCCGCGCGCCCTTGCGCCGGCCGCCGACCCATACAGGATTCCTGAGGCATTGTCGGGGCTGCGGGAGCCGGCCCCCGCGAAAATCGCATAAGTGTGGCCGGGCCACCGCATTGCTGCCGCTTTAGTTCGAGGCTTAAGATATTACCTCAAGGACAACGACCCCGGGGGGAATGGGGGCGTGGGTTATCCGATTGGCCGGTCGCGTTCCGGCATGTCGATTGGATGGCAAACATGAACTGGCTGTTTCAACGGCTGTTGAGTTTCTATTTCCGGAGCGGCGCGATCCGCGTCACCATGGCCTCCGGACGCAACTTTACGTGTGGCGACGGCACCGGACACCCAATCGCGATCCGGTTCACCTCGACCCGCGCACAATGGGCCTGCGTATTCGATCCCGAGATGAAGCTCGGCGAAGCCTACATGGACGGCGAAGTCGTCATGGAACAGGGCTCGATCGCCGATCTTCTGTCCGTGGGCATGCGGCAGAATGCGATCGTCATCCCCGCCTGGGTACGACCGCTCTGGGCGCTGCGCCTGTTGGCCCGTCCGATCCAGCAATTCAACCGGCGCCGGCAATCGCGCCGCAACGTCGCGCATCACTACGATCTCGACGGAAGGCTCTATTCGCTATTCCTCGATGCCGACCGGCAATATAGCTGCGCCTACTTCGAATATCCGGGCCAATCCCTCGACGACGCGCAACTTGCCAAGAAGCGGCACCTGGCAGCGAAGCTTCGCCTCGCCTCCGGACAAAAGGTGCTCGATATCGGCTGCGGCTGGGGCGGACTGGGACTTTATCTTGCCGAGATGGCGGACGTGTCCGTGACCGGCGTCACTCTCTCCGAGGAACAGCACCGCATCGCCAATGCCCGTGCTGCGGAAAACGGCCTCTCCAACAAGGCGCGGTTCAAACTCATCGACTATCGTGACGTCGAGCCGACGTTCGACCGGATCGTCTCGGTCGGCATGTTCGAACATGTCGGGGCCCGCTTCTACAATCAGTTCTTCCAGAAATGCGCAGCCCTGCTCAAGGACGACGGAGCGATGGTGCTGCATTTCATCAGCCGCTCCGAAGGACCCGGCTATACCAACCCCTGGATCGCCAAATACATCTTCCCGGGCGGCTATATTCCGGCCCCATCGGAAGTGCTGCCGGCAATCGAGCGCTCCGGCCTTCTCGTGACCGACATCGAGTTCCTGCGGCTGCACTACGCGGAAACGCTGAAAGCATGGCGCACCCGGTTCCTCGCCCACCGCGAGGAGATCACCCGGATCTATGACGAACGCTTCGTACGGATGTGGGAGTTCTATCTCGCGGCGTCGGAAATGGCGTTCCGCGAACAGAACATGATGGTGATGCAGATTCAGCTCACCAAACGGCAGGACGTGGTGCCGATCACCCGCGATACATCGCGCAGGAGGAAGCGAGGCTGCGCCGGTTCGAGGGCGAGCGCGTTCCGCCGATCCGGCTCGCGGGCGAATAGCAGACGTCAAGCCGAAACTGCGGTTGCTGCGCGGTAATCATTGCGTCAGTGAGTAGTGTGGAAAGCGTGTGTGGCTAGTTGCGCCGCATCGGCTTACGCCGGTATTTGCGCCACTCTTTGTCGTCATAGACTGAGCACCATGCCGCCGTTCGATTCGACCGCACGCAAGCAGGTGGAGCCGCTCGCTCCCTCCGCCCCTGCCTACCGCTCCGCCCCGCATAATATCGAGGCGGAACAACAGCTATTGGGCGCGATCCTGGTCAACAACGAGGCGTTCTACCGCGTCTCGGACTTCCTCGAGCCGCGGCATTTCTTCGAATCGCTGCATCAGCGGACCTACGAGCTGATGGCGAGCCTGATCCGCGCCGGCAAGATCGCCACACCGGTGACGCTCAAGACCTTCCTTGACGGCAATATCGACATCGGCGGCATGACCGTGTCGCAATATGTCGCCCGTCTCGCTGCCGAAGCGACCACCATCATCAACGCCGCGGATTACGGCCGCACCATCTATGATCTCGCGGTGCGCCGCTCGCTGATCCTGGTCGGCGAGGAAATGGTCAACACCGCTTACGATGCGCCGGTCGACTTCGCGCCGCGCACGCAGATCGAGGAAGCCGAACGGCAGCTCTACGAACTCGCGGAATCCGGCCGCTACGATGGCGGCTTCCAGCGCTTCGCCCAGGCCCTCACCACCGCCGTCGACATGGCGGCCAAGGCCTATCAGCGCGACGGCAGGCTCTCCGGTCTCTCCACCGGCCTCGACGATCTCGACAAGATGATGGGTGGCCTGCAGGCTTCCGACTTGATCGTGCTCGCCGGACGCCCCGGCATGGGCAAGACCTCGCTGGCGACCAACATCGCCTACAACGTCGCCAAGGCGTGGCAGGGCGAGGTCCAGGCGGACGGCCACACCATAACCGTCAACGGCGGCGTGGTCGGCTTCTTCTCGCTGGAAATGTCGGCGGAACAGCTCGCCACCCGTATCATCGCCGAGCAGACCGGCATTCCGTCGAGCCAAATCCGCCGCGGCGGCATCACCGAGGCTGAATTCGAGACGCTGAAGGACCACTCGATTGAATTGCATGGCCTGCCGGTCTATGGGGACGAGACCGGCGGCCTCTCCATCGCGCAGCTCACGGCCCGTGCGCGGCGCCTGAAGCGCCAACGCGGTCTCGATCTCCTGGTGATCGACTACATCCAGCTCCTGTCCGGTTCGTCGCGCCGCAGTTCGGAAAACCGCGTGCAGGAAATCACCGAGATCACCACCAAGCTCAAGGCGCTGGCCAAGGAATTGGCGGTGCCGGTGATCGCGCTGTCGCAGCTCTCGCGTCAGGTGGAAAACCGTGACGACAAGCGACCGCAGCTCGCGGACTTGCGTGAATCGGGATCGATCGAACAGGACTCCGACGTGGTGCTGTTCGTCTATCGCGAGGAATACTACCTCAAGAACAAGGAGCCGAAGGAAGGCACGCCCGAGCACCTCGCGTGGCAATCCGAGATGGAGAAGGTGCATGGCCGCGCCGAAGTGATCATCGGCAAGCAGCGCCATGGTCCCACCGGCACCGTGCAGTTGAGCTTCGAGGCGCAATTCACCCGCTTCGGCAACCTCGCCCAGGCAGATTACCTGCCCGAGAGGATGG
>JBQCFU010000485.1:0-2370 GCA_051958775.1 Pseudolabrys sp. | reverse complement strand
AGCGCCACATGCGCGAACAGATTCTTCTCCGCGATGGAGAGCACGCCGTCGAACAACTGATCCACGCGCGCACGGTATCGATCATCGCCGCTGGCGGCCGCCAGCCGGATCAGATTGGCTGCTGCAACCGCGTTGTGATTCGGGATCGCGTCGTCCGCCGTTGAATGTGGACGCACCACAAGACCTTCCGCGTCGTCGGCAGTGAGGAACTAGCCGCCGGTCGCGGGATCGGCGTAGTGGCGCTCGAGCGCTTCCTGCCAACGCTGTGCTTGCGCGAGATAGGTGCCATCGCCGGTTGCTTCGTGCAGCGCGAGTGCGGCGCGGGTCATCGCCGCGAAGTCGGACGCGAGTCCTGGAAACAGCAACTGGCCGTCGCGCCAGGAATGGCCGAGACGATCGCCTTTGGTCATCGACGTGGCGATGAACGTGAATGCCCGCTTCGTCATATCCAACCACGATGGCTCGCCGAAGGTGACGCTGGCATTGACCAGTGCGGCGATCATCAGCCCGTTCCAGTCGGCGAGCACCTTGTCGTCGAGCCCGGGCCGAACCCGTGCCGTCCGCGCTTCCAGGAGTTTGGCGCGCAACGTGCTGAGTTTTTGCTCGTCGACTTCGCCGCGGTCCGGTGCTTTCAGGCGATTGAGAATCGTATGGCCTTCGAAATTGCCTTCCGCTGTCACATCGTAGAAGCGCGCGAAGAATGCGGCATCGTCAGCGCCGAGCACGCGGGCGATCTCGTCGGGCGACCAGACGTAAAACTTGCCCTCCTCGCCTTCGCTGTCGGCATCGAGTGAGGCGCTGAACGCGCCTTCGGCCGTGGTCATCTCACGCGCCAGCCATTGCACGGTTTCGGCGGCACGCTGATGGAACAGCGGTTTGCGCGTGCGCTGCCAGGCGAGCGCCAGCAGATCGAGCAGTTGCGCGTTGTCGTAGAGCATCTTCTCGAAATGCGGCACCAGCCAGCGCTCGTCGACCGAATAGCGCGAGTAGCCGCCACCGAGATGATCGTAGATGCCGCCCTCGCTCATGCGGTCGAGCGTCAACTCCACTGTCTCGAAGAACCGTGCATCGCCGCTGCGGCGTCCCGCGCGCCAGAGGAATTCGAGCATGGACGGCTGCGGGAATTTCGGCGCGCCGCGCAGGCCGCCGTTGACATCATCGAAGGCGTTGCCGAGTTGCCCGGCAAAACTTGTCAGTTCGCGTAAGCCGATCGCCGGCCGTGGCCCACCCTGCGCGCGTTCGGCCAGCGCCGCGAGCAAGCCCGCACGATTCTGCGCGATCTTCTGCGGCTCCTGATGAAAGATGCGCGAGACTTCGCGCAGCACGTCGGCGAATGCCGGCCGGCCGTAACGTGACACATTGGGAAAGTATGTGCCGCCCCAGAACGGCTCGCCCTTCGGCGTCAGAAACATCGTCAACGGCCAGCCGCCCTGCTCGCCGAGATGATGCAATGCCTGCATGTAGATCTGGTCGATGTCCGGCCGCTCCTCACGGTCCACTTTGATGTTGACGAACAGCTCGTTCATCACCGCCGCGGTCGCCGCGTCCTCGAAGCTTTCGTGCGCCATCACATGGCACCAGTGGCAAGCGGCGTAGCCCACCGACAACAGGATCGGCCGATTACTGCGCTGCGCCTCATCAAGCGCGGCCGGCGACCACGGCCACCAGTCGACCGGATTGTGCTGGTGCTGCAGCAAATATGGACTGGTCTCGCTTGCGAGACGATTGGTATTGGTCGCAGGTGTGATGGCGGAGGACATGGTGCTTCCGATATGGGTAGAACGAGCCGTGTTGTGAACCTGCCTCATAAAGCGGCGGGACAACACCCGTCCGATTGCTAACCTTGTGAGATCGATTTGGCCTCTGCGCGTGAAACCATCTTTGCTCTGTCGTCTGGGCGTCCGCCGGCGGCGATCGCGGTAATCCGGATTTCCGGGCCGCGGGCCGGCGCAGCGCTGGAGGCGCTCACCGGCCGCATTCCAACCCCGCGCAAGGGCGTGCTCGGGCGCATCCGGGAGACGCCGGGCGGCGAGATGATCGATGAAGCGCTGGTGCTCTGGTTCCCGGGGCCGAACAGCGAGACCGGCGAGGACGTGGCCGAACTGCAGTTGCACGGTGGGCAGGCGGTGATCGCCGCGACCTTGCGGGTGCTCGGGGAGATGGAGGGGCTGCGGCTCGCGGAGGGCGGGGAATTCACCCGGCGCGGCTTCGAGAACGGCAAGCTCGATCTCACCGCGGTCGAGGGGCTGGGCGATTTGATCGCCGCGGAAACCGACGCACAGCGCCGCCAGGCGTTCAAACAGATGAAGGGCCTGCTTGGCGATCGGGCCGAGGCGTGGCGCCGGCGGCTGGTCGAGGCGCTCGCCCTGG
>JBQCFU010000484.1:0-9217 GCA_051958775.1 Pseudolabrys sp. | reverse complement strand
AGCATCGCCTTCCTGCGCGGGGCCTGACCGGCATCATTGACGGCGCGGCTCCTGTGCGGTTTGTCTCGGGACAGATCGTCCAGGAGTTTCCAGCATGTCCGACGCGTTCCCCGTCGTCATCCATCACAACCCGGTTTGCGGTACGTCACGCAAGGTGATCGCTGCCGTCGAAGCGGCGGGCTACACGCCGCAGATCATCCGTTACATGGAGACCGGCTGGACGCGGCCGCAATTGCTGGCGCTGTTCGCGGCTGCCGGGCTGACGCCGCGCATGGCGTTGCGCGAGAAGGAAGCGAAAGCGCAGGAACTGGGGCTATTGGAGGATGGTGTCAGCGACGAGGCGATCATCGAGGCGATGATCGCGCATCCGGTGCTGGTGAATCGGCCGCTAGTCGCGACGCCGAAGGGCGTGCGTCTCTGCCGGCCGTCGGAAATGGTCTTCGAGTTATGGGAAAACCCGTCAGCCTGACCGCGGAGGCGGCAGGCTGACGGGAAGTCGGTCTTACGTCTTCTTTCTGTCTTATTACTTCTTGGCGATGCCGGCCTTGGTGATGACCTCGGCCCACATCTTATATTCGTCCTGGATTTCCTTGGTGAATTCTTCCGGCGTGGTGAGCATCGGCTCGACGCCGGCTTTCTGCAGCTTCTCGATGAAGA
This sequence comes from Pseudolabrys sp., assembly GCA_051958775.1. Classification (GTDB taxonomy): domain Bacteria; phylum Pseudomonadota; class Alphaproteobacteria; order Rhizobiales; family Xanthobacteraceae; genus Pseudolabrys. The sequence goes on along the minus strand of JBQCFU010000484.1, from coordinate 8,560 downwards.
CCGGGTCCTTCAGCGCCTTCATGATTTCCCGCGACAGCGTGTTGACCACATCGCGCGGCATGTTGGCCGGGCCGATCATGCCATTCCAGGTCAGCGCCTGGAAGCCCGGATAGAACTGGGCGATAGCGGGAACGTTCGGCAATTGGCTGATCGGCTTGAGCGACGAGATGCCGAGCAGACGCACGCGGTCGCTGTTGGTCAGGCCGAGCACTTCCGACGGACTTGCGGCATACATCTGCACCTGACCTGCGATTGTATCGGTCAGCGCCGGCGCGCCGCCTTTGTACGGAACGTGGGTCATGTCGATGCCGACGCGCTGCACGAACAGCGCCGCGGCGAGATGCGTGAGGCTGCCCATGCCGCCGGAGCCGTAGTTGAGCTTGCCCGGATTGGCCTTCGCGTAAGCGATGAACTCTTGCAAGGTCTTCGCCGGTACCGAGGTGCTGACGGTGATGACAAAGCCATTGGCACCGATGTTCGAGATCGGCGTGAAGTCCTTGAGCGGATCGTAAGCGACCTGTTGCGTCAGCGGCACCGGAGCGAGCTGCGACAGGGCGCAGACGCAGAGTGTGTAGCCGTCCGGTGCGGACTTGGCGACGAAATCGGCAGCGATTGCGCCACCGGCGCCGCCGCGGTTCTCGACGATGAATTGCTGGCCGAGCGTTTCCGACAGGCGCTGCGCCGTCAGCCGGGCGATGGTGTCGGTGTTGCCGCCGGCCGCATAGGGCACGACGATCTTCACGGGCCGTTGCGGCCATTGCTGGGCCGTCGCCGACAGCGGAGCCAGCAACAGGACGGATAGCGATGCGATCAGATATCGAAACAGCGGCTTCATGTTCCCCCTCCTAGGAAAGATTGACGCTTGATGGACGACTCAGCCTCCTGTGGCGGAGGTCTTTGTCTTTGTCGTTTGCTGCGCCGCGCGCGGCACATAGCCAAGCTGTGCCTGGCGCAGGAAATCCGGCGTCGGCGGTAGGCCCCAACCTTCGCGCTGCTTGGTGCCGTCCCAGACTTTCGGGATTTGCGGCCGGTCTTCGTGCCAGGGTCGCGGTTCGAAGAAGCCGCGCTCTTCGTCGAGCACGCGGTCGAGCTCGGCGAAGAACTCGGTGATGTTGTCGTCGGGATCGCGATGATAGGTCGCGAGATTGTGTCCGGGACCGTGACGCACCGGGCCCCAGATCAGCGGCACGCGCTTGCGGCCGAGCAATTCGCAACTGCGATGCAGATGCGCCGCATCCTTCAGTTCGAAGGCGATGTGATGCATGCAGGCGGCATTGCCGCGGATGAAATTCACCGCGTGGTGGTCGGCATTGCAGCGCAGGAATACGAAGAACTCTCCGATCCAGTCGGAGACGCGGAAGCCGAGCACTTTCTGATAGAACTCCGCCATCGTTGCCGGATCTGGCACGACGAAGGCGAGATGGCCGAGCTTGAATGCGGCGGAATCGTTACGCGCGGCTTCCGGAACATCCACGAACTTGGAATCCGCGAAAAGCTCGAGCAGCGTTCCCTTGGGATCGGTGAAAGCGACGGTCTGTCCAATGCCGGGCAGCGAGTCGCTGCGCAGATCGCTCTTCAGTCCCATCGCGGTGAGCTGCTTCTGCGCATCTTTCAGGTCGAGCGCCGGCGAGGCTTCAAACGCGATGCGCTTGCAGCCCTGTTCGCCGCCTTTGGTCAGGACGATGGCGAGCTGGCCGACGCCGGTGGCCAGATAGGCGCTGTTGCTGTCGCGGGCCACGGGCGTGAGCCCGACCACTTCATGATAGTAATCGATCTGCCGGTCGAGATCCGGCGTTTCAAACGTCGCATGTCCGATGCGCTTGGCCTGGATCATGTCCGGGCTCCTGTCTTGGGAAGCAGAATGGAAGTCAGGTCGCTCTGCGGCGCCGCCGTGACCGGATTGGTCAGGGTGCCGATATGTTCGATGCTGGCGCTGACGGTGTCGCCGGCCTTCAGGAAAATGCCGTAGCCGAGGCCGACGCCGTTCGGCGTGCCGGTGGCGATCACGTCGCCCGGATTGAGCGCGAGGATCGACGACAGATAGGAAATCTGTTCGGCAACGTTGAAGATCATGTTGCCTGCGGTGTCGTCCTGCATGGTCTTGCCGTTCAGCGTCAGGCTGAGCCGCAGCTTCTGTGGGTCGCCGATGATGGACGCGGGAACGATCCAGGGGCCGAGCGGACCGAAGGTGTCGAAGCTCTTGCCCTGAAACCAGTCGAACTTGAACGGGAAGTCGTTGCGGCGCGTCAGGTCGCGCGCGCTGATGTCATTGAACACGGTGTAGCCGGCGACATGATCGAGCGCCTGCGCCACGGGAATGTTGCGGCCACCCCGGCCAATCACCGCCGCAAGCTCCACTTCCCAGTCGATACGCTCCGCCATCGGCGGCAGCACGATCGCTTCGCCGGGGCCGATGACGCTGCTCGACGCCTTGATGAACATGTAGGGTGCGCTGTCGGCTTTTCCGGCGAGCACCGTGCCCATCTCATTGGCGTGCTCGATGTAGTTGGAAGCGGCGGCGAAGATACGCGCCGGCCGGTAGGGCGCGGCAAAGCGGCTGGCATCCGGTGTCGGCGCGAGGCCGTCCCGCTCGGTTTCGGCGCGCGTCGCCAGCGCGGCAATGTCGGCTTCGAGCGCGGGCCAGGATTCCATGACCCGCTGCAGACCGGCTGCAGCCGCCGCGGCGACTGCCGGCTGGGAGGCCAGTTGCGCGAGCTGCTGCAGGTCGAACATGCCGCGCTCGACCAGCAGAACCGGCCGATCGCCAGCTCCGGAGCGGTAACTGCCAAGCGCAAACCAGGACACCGTAACCTCACTACACCGAAAGGATTTGTGCATACATGAATAGATTTTGCGTATACCTGTCAATACGAAATGGATTTTCAGCGATAAAGTCCTTATTTCCAGGCACTCCCAGAACCGGTGGCGAGAAGGCTCACCCCCGAAGCACCACTCTGAGGGCGAGACAGTTGCGCAATTCGGTCTATTTCGCTATTCGTGTATGCACGAACTGAACCATGCATTCCAAAGCGCCGCGGTGGCGCAAAAACCGGAGAGTCCCATGGCAAAGATGCGTCATATCGCCATCTCGGTGAAAGACCCCGAAGCGGCCGCTCGCTTCTTCGAGCAGGCGTTCGGCATGACCCGCGCCGGCAATGCAATGCGCGGCGTCTATATGACCGACGGGGTCATCAACATCGCGCTCCTGAATTTCGGCGACGAACCGGTGCCGGGTTTCGAGACCCAGAAGGGCTACGAGGGCCTGATCCATTTCGGCATGTGGGTCGATGACGTCGAGGAAGCGGACCGCAAGGTGAAGGAAGCCGGCGGCTCCTACATGACCGGCCGTCACGAGAAGGATCCCAACGTGTTCTACGAGGTGAAGTACAAGACGCCGGAAGGCATCGTGTTCGATATCACCCAGAACGGCTGGAAGGGTGCGGTGAAGGACGTCGTTCCGGCGAAATCCGAGCGCGCAGCCTGATTTGACACGCATGCGGCCCGGAAAGGTTCTCGTTCTCATTCCGCTGCTGGCGGATTGCATCGCGTCGTTGCAGGACAACTACGACACCCTGGTCTCGCCGAAGGGCTGGCCGGAGGCTGACGTGGCCCGCGACGGTGCGGCGATCCGTGCTGTGGTGACCAATGGCTCGCGCGGCCTCTCGGCCGCCGAGATGGCGGCGCTGCCGGCACTTGAACTGATCGCCTGCTACGGCGCCGGCCATGAGAATGTCGACCTCGCCGCCGCGCGGCAGCGTGGCATTGCTGTGACCAGTGCGCCGGGTGCCAACAGCAATACGGTTGCGGATCACGCGCTCGGCTTGATGCTGGCGGTGGCCCGCGACATCCCGGCGCGGGATCGTGCGCTGCGCGACGGCGGCTGGGATGCGATTCGCAGCGCGCGGCCGACGCTCACCGGTGCGACCCTGGGCCTGCTTGGCCTCGGCCAGATCGGCTCGCGCATTGCCCAGCGGGCGGCCGCCTTCGACATGCGGATCGTCTATCACACGCCAACGGCCAAACTGGGCGTGTCGTGGTCCTATGCTCCGACGCCGGAGAAGCTCGCCGAGCAGAGCGATTTCCTGGTGCTCGCCTGTCCTGGCGGGCCGGCGACGCGGCGTATCGTCGATGCCAAGGTTCTGGCGGCGCTGGGCCCTGGCGGCTTTCTGATCAATGTGGCGCGCGGCAGTGTCGTCGACAGTGACGCCTTGCTGGCGGCGCTCGCGGCGCACACCATCGCCGGGGCGGGCTTGGACGTCTGGGAGGGGGAACCTAATTTCCCGCCGGCTCTGTTGCAGTCGCCGCTGGTGGTGCTGACCCCGCATATGTCCGGCCGTTCGCCGGAGGCGATCCGCTATCAGACCAAGCTTCTGTTGAGTAATCTCGCGGCGGTCTTTACCCAAAAGCCGTTGCAGGCTCTCGTCGGTTGAAGCGTCCATGCCGGGCCTGATCACGGGAGCGCACCGGCAGGCCGCGACCCGCGGAGACGACATGACCACGACCACCAGCGTCAATCGCATCTACAAGTCGATTGCGGAGCAGATCATCACCGGCAATCTGCAGCCGGGCGAAAAGCTGGAAGAAAAGGTGCTGGCCAGCCGCTTCGGCGTGTCCCGGACGCCGATCCGCGAGGCGCTGCGCGAATTGAGCGCGCGCGGCCTGATCAACCTCATTCCCCGCCGCGGTGGCATGGTCGCCGAAATCGGCCTCGAGCGGCTGTCCGACATGCTTGACGCCGAATGCGAGCTGGAGGGCCTGTGCGCGCGGCTTGCGGCGATGCGCATGACCGCGCTGGAAAAGGGCCAGTTGCGCGATCTGCACGACCGTTCGCGCCCGATCGCGGAACAGCAGGATGGTTCCGCCTATCTCGTCATGAATCAGGAGTTTCATGATCTGATTTGTGCGGGCGCGCACAATGAGACGCTCGCCGACACGACGCGCGCGTTGCGCGAACGGCTGAGCCCGTTCCGTCAGTCACAGGCGGAAGAGCAGGGCCGGCGGCTGATGCGCTCGGTCGAAGAGCACGATGCCATCGTCGAGGCGATCACCCGCGGCGACGGCGACGCCGCTTATGAAGCCATGCGCGCGCACAATGCGCGGCTCGGCACGGGCGTCCTGAAATTGCTGCGTCGCTGATGTGTCATGAGTAGGCGGATGTTGCGCCGGTTCGCCTTGAGCCAAAGAGCAGGCTAGGATAGGCGCATATCTTCTCCATTCGCTCTTCATCTCTGCATGGCCGATACGAAACCTTCCCCTGACAAGCCCGGCTGCTGGACGTTCGGCGAAACCTCGCTGACCCGCATCGTTGAATCCGAAGAACCGCTGCTGTCGCCGTTCGAGATTTACCCGGACTGCACGCAGGCACATCTCGACGCAAACCGGACTCTGCTGACGCAGCATTTCTTTGATGCGCAGCGTCAGTTGCTCACCATCACCATCCAGAGTTTTCTGATCCGGAGCGGCGGCAAGACCATTCTGGTGGATTCCTGCAGCGGCAATCACAAGCACCGGCAGCGGCCGTTTTTCCATCAGCGCGACTGGCCCTGGCTCAAGCGGCTCGCGGCGGCTGGCGTCCTGCCGGAAGACATCGACGTGGTGATGTGCTCGCATCTGCATGTCGATCACGTCGGCTGGAACACGAAGCTGGATAATGGCCGATGGGTGCCGACCTTTCCCAACGCGCGCTATCTGGTTTCGCAACGCGAGTGGGATTTCTGGCGCTCGGAGCCAGGCATCGCGGCGCTGGCGCGAACCGGTGATTTCATCAGTGACAGCGTGCTGCCGATCGTTCAATCGGGACAGGCCGATCTGATCGAGGATCGGCGCGGGTTTTCCGATGCCATTGCCATCGAGCCGGCGCACGGCCATACGCCCGGTCACTTCGTGGTCCGGCTGTCGGGCGGCGGGCGTGAGGCGGTACTGAGCGGCGACGTGATGCATTCGCGCCTGCAGCTTCGCTATCCCGACTGGAGCACGCGGTTCTGCATCGATCAGGATGCGGCGCGCGTGACGCGCAAGCGCTTTCTCGCCGATCATTGCGATCGTGATGTCCTGGTGTTCCCGGCGCATTTCCCTACGCCGACGGCAGGATTTGTGCGCCGTGAGGGCGACCACTACGGCTTTGAATTCGTTGCGCCTGACGCTTCGTGAAGTCGGGCACTGACCGACAAACCATCCTGCGCTGTGAGGCAAGACCCTCCGGCGAACGCTCTTCTACGGTGTCTGTCGCGCGCCAATCGAGCGTGCGCGAACCGTTGGAAGTGCGAAAACCATGAACAAAGACGATCTCCCCGAATTGAAGCGCGTGACCATCAACGGCCCGACCGCCGATCTGGCCGGGCTTGTCATCGGGTATCGCGAAGCGGGGCCGCAAAACGGCGTTCCGATCGTCTGCATGCATGGCATCGGTTCGAATTCGTCCGGCTATCGCGCACAGCTCACTGGCCTGTCCGACGCGTTCCACGTGTTTTCCTGGGATGCGCCCGGCTACGGCATCTCCTCGCAACTGCCGTGGTCGGAGCCGCGGCCGGAAAGCTATGCCGATGCGCTCGCCGGTTTCATCGATGCGCTGATGCTGGCTCGCATCATCGTCATCGGCAGTTCGTTCGGTGGTGTGATCGCTGCGGCTTTCGCCGCACGCTATCCGCAACGCGTGCTCGGCGTGGTGCTCTCGGCGCCGGCAGCCGGGCTGTCGCGGCAACCGCCGGAGAAACGCCGCGCCGCGCTTGAAGGCCGAATCGGCGACATGGCCAAACTCGGCCCGGAAGGCGTCGCCAAGACGCGCTCGGTCGCGCTGGTCGCGCCCGGCTCGCCGCCGGAAATCGTCGCGGCGGCGGAGCGGCTGGTCGCGTCGGTACATCCGGAGGGTTATGCGCAGGCGGCACACACGCTCGACATGGCCGACACCATCGCCGTGGCGAAAAAGATCCCCGGCCAAACCATGGTCGTCGTCGGCGAGAAGGATATCGTCACGCCGGCTGATACCTGTGCGCGGCCGATCCATGCGGGGTTGCGCAGAGGCAGGCTCGAAGTGCTGCCGGGCATCGGTCATCTGGTGAAGCTGGAAGCGCCGGATACTTTCAATAAACTGGTGCGCGATTTCGCCAATAGCCTGCCGCGGGCTTGAACGCGGCGCCATCTTCATGGGGCTGCACCATGCCGCGATCGGCGCGCCTGCTGCTGAAAGGTGGCCGAGTCCTTGATCTCGATCGCGATCCGCACAATCCGGCAATCGCCGATGTGCTGATCGTCGACGGGCGGATCGCGGCGGTCGGTGCGGTGACGGATGAGCCCGGTACGTCGCCGCCGGAGATTATCGATCTTGGCGGCAAGCTCGTCGTGCCGGGCTTCGTCAACGCGCATTACCACTCGCACGATATTTTCCTGAAGGGCTGCTTCGATCCCTCGGTTCTGGAATTCTGGGCGCTGAACGCGTTGCCGCGCGCCTATCCGCCGCGCAGCGACGAGGAAATCCGTCTGCGCACGCTGCTTGGCGCGGTGGAGTGCATCCGTGGTGGTATCACCACCGTGCAGGACATGCTGACGATCTATCCGCTGACCGCGGAGCAGGTCCAGGTGGTGATGGGCGCTTATGATGCGTCAGGTTTGCGGGCAATCCTAGGTCTGCAGGTCGGCGACATGTCGCCGCTCGATACTGTGCCGTACTGGCGCGAAACGATCCCGGCCGACCTGCAACCGACACTGATGGGTGGCCCGCCGGTTTCGGGGCCTGATCCGATTGCGGTGATGAATGAGGTATTCGCGCAGCACGATCCCGCATCATTGGTGCGCTGGGCCGTGTCTCCGTCGAGCCCGGAGCGATGTAGTCGGGCGCTCCTCGAAAAGCTCACCGACGTGGCGCGGCGGTTCGATCTGCCGGTCTATGCGCATATCTATATTTCGCGCGCGGAGGCTTTGACGGCGCGGCGGATGTTCGGCGATTTCAACGGCTCGATGGTCGACTATCTCGACGCGGTCGGGCTACTGGGGCCGAACCTGACGCTGGCTCACGGCGTCTGGCTCGACCGGCGCGAAATCGACAGGATCGCTGCCGCCGGCACCAGCGTCGTGCTCAACATGTTGAGCAATCTGAAGACCAAGAACGGAGTCGCACCGATCCGGCAGATGCTGGCGGCGGGCATCAATCTTGCGCTTGGCTGCGACAATTGCAGTTGTTCGGACGCGCAGAACATCTTCCAGGCGATGAAGCTCTATACCTTCCTGGCGGCGGTCAGCGATCCGACCGAAGGCCCCCCCGATGCGGCCGATGCGCTCCGCGCCGCCACCACGGCCGGCGCGCGCACGGCGGGTTTGCAGAGCCAGATCGGCGCGCTACGCGTCGGCATGCGCGCCGACATCACGGTGATCGACACGGACGATCCGGTCTATCAGCCGTTCAACAGCGCCGCGCGGCAGATCGTTTACGGTGAGGGTGGCCGCGCAGTTGCCACCGTGATCGTCGATGGCCGCGTGGTGATGCGCGACCGCGTGATCCAGACTGTGGACGAGGCGGCGCTGCGGGCGGAGCTGGCGCGGATCGTGCCGGGCTTCCGGGCCGATG
>JBQCFU010000483.1:0-3874 GCA_051958775.1 Pseudolabrys sp. | reverse complement strand
ACGCCTCGTCGAGATCCTCGAGCGTGGCGACGACCGGCAGACGGCCGACGAATTCCGGAATGAGACCGTACTTCAGCAGGTCTTCCGGTTCGACATGGCGGAAGATTTCGCCGGTGCGGCGGTCTTCCGGCGCCGCGACCTTGGCGCCGAACCCGATCGAGGTCGACTTGCCGCGGCCCGAGATGATCTTGTCCAACCCCGAGAACGCGCCGCCGCAGATGAACAGGATGTTGGTCGTGTCGACCTGCAGGAATTCCTGCTGCGGATGCTTGCGGCCACCCTGCGGCGGCACCGACGCGACGGTGCCTTCCATGATCTTGAGCAGCGCCTGCTGCACGCCCTCGCCCGACACATCACGGGTGATCGACGGGTTGTAGGACTTGCGCGAGATCTTGTCGATTTCGTCGATATAGACGATGCCGCGCTGCGCCCGCTCGACGTTGTAGTCGGCAGCCTGCAACAGCTTCAGGATGATGTTCTCGACATCCTCGCCGACGTAACCGGCTTCGGTTAGCGTCGTCGCATCGGCCATCGTGAACGGCACGTCGAGGATGCGCGCCAGCGTCTGCGCCAGCAGCGTCTTGCCCGAGCCGGTCGGACCGATCAGCAGGATGTTCGACTTCGCCAGTTCGACGTCGTTGTGCTTCGTCTGGTGGTTCAGCCGCTTGTAATGGTTGTGGACCGCAACCGAGAGGACCTTCTTCGCGTGGTCCTGGCCGATGACGTAGTCATCGAGAACCTTGCGGATTTCCTTCGGGGTCGGGATGCCGTCGCGCGACTTCACCAGCGAGGATTTGTTCTCCTCACGGATGATGTCCATGCAGAGTTCCACGCACTCGTCGCAGATGAACACCGTCGGACCGGCAATCAGCTTGCGGACTTCGTGCTGGCTCTTGCCGCAGAACGAGCAATAGAGGGTGTTCTTGGAATCGTTGCCGCCGACTGTGCTCATTCGCGTCTCCGTCGGACGCCGATGCGTCCGTTCGTTCTCGTTCCTGGAAGCAAGTTTCGAGCCGGATAGTGCTCCGGTCTGATCTCGTTCGGCCCCGCCGTCGGTTCCAGATTCGCCAGCAGAGCGCGGCAGTCTAAGCGAAGCATGCTAACGACCGGATAATCAAGATTTCATTAATGATAACGAACCCCTGCCCGGTCGTGCGCATGCTCAGTCGCACTGTTTTTTGTGGCTGTTTTGGGGTGACGCCGGTCCCGTTTCCAGATCCGGCGCCCCTGATGCCAACTTGTCACGCCGGCTTCGGAACCATTTCTTCCGGCCGCTGCTCGATCACCTTGTCGATCAAGCCGAAATCCTTCGCCATATCAGCGGTCAGGAAGTAATCACGCTCCAGCGCATCTTCGATCTTCTTCAGCGACTGGCCGGTGTGCTTCACATAGATTTCATTCAGCCGCTTCTTCAGGTTCAGGATTTCCTGGGCGTGCAGCATGATGTCCGTGGCCTGCCCCTGGAACCCGCCTGACGGCTGGTGGACCATGATGCGGGCGTTCGGCAAAGCAAAGCGCATGTCCTTGGCGCCGGCCGCGAGCAGCAGCGAGCCCATGGAAGCCGCCTGGCCGATGCACAGGGTCGACACCGCCGGCCGGATGAACTGCATCGTGTCGTAGATCGCCATGCCCGACGTCACCACCCCGCCCGGGGAGTTGATGTACATGGCGATTTCTTTCTTCGGGTTTTCCGCCTCGAGGAACAGCAACTGCGCGACGCACAGCGTCGCCATGCCGTCTTCGACCGGACCCGTCACGAAAATGATCCGTTCCTTCAGCAACCGCGAGTAGATGTCGTAGGCGCGCTCGCCCCGGTTGGTCTGCTCGACCACCATCGGCACGAGATAGTTCATATAGGTATCGACGGGGTCTCTCATCTTGCGTCCTTGCAAACTTCATACGCGGCAGCACGAATCGTGCGGACCGGAGTCTAGCCTTCGAGTGTTTCGGAAGCGAACCGGCCCGCCCGATCCATCGCCGGTCAGGCTGCCGCCTCGTCCTGCTTCTCGGACAGCTTCTGGAGCTCCTCGCGGCTCACCTTCTCGTCGGTGACGTCGGCGAGTTCGAGCACGAAGTCGATCACCTTGTCCTCGAAGATCGGCGCCCGCAGGGAGGCCATGGCGTCCGGATTATTGCGGTAGTATTCCCAAACCTTCTGCTCCTGGCCGGGGAACTGGCGCAGGCGCTCAACCATCGCCCGGTTCACTTCCTCGTCCGTGACCGTAATATTGTTCTTCTCCCCGATATCCGCCAGGACCAGCCCCAGCCGCACGCGGCGGTCGGCGATCTGCTGATATTCGGAGCGAGCCTTCTCCTCGGTCGTGTTCTCGTCGGCGAACGTCCGGCCCTGGGCCTTCAGCTCGTCGTTGGTCGACTTCCAGATACGTTCGAATTCGTCGCTGACAAGGGACGGCGGCGGCTCGAACTTGTGGGCCTTGTCGACCTGGTCGAGCAGCGCCCGCTTGATGAGCTGGCGCGACACGCCGGTATGCTCGGCCACGATCCGCTCCTTCACCGCCTCGCGCAGCTTCTCGATCGACTCGATGCCGAGACGCTTGGCGAACTCGTCGTCGAGCGCAACCGCACCCGGCTTCTCCACCGACTTGGCGGTCACTTCGAACGAGGCGGCCTTTCCGGCGAGTTCGGCGCTCGGATACTGCTCGGGGAACGTCACGCTCACGGTGCGGGTCTCGCCGGTCTTGATGCCGACGAGCTGATCCTCGAAGCCCGGGATGAAGGTGTTGGAGCCGATCACCACCGGTACGTCGTCGCCGCTGCCGCCGTCGAAAACCTTGCCGTCGATCGAGCCGACGAACTTCATGGTCACGCGGTCGTCCTTGGCCGCGGCCTCGCCTTCGGCGCGCGCCTCGTACGGCTTGTTCTGGTCGGCGATGCGCTGCACCGCCTCGTCGATTTCCTTGTCGGTCACTTCGGCGGTGACGCGCTTCAGCTTGAAGGTCTTGAAATCGGCGAGCTTGATTTCCGGGACGATCTCGATCGCCACGGTGTAATCGAGGTCGGTCTTGCCTTCGATCAGCTTCTCGACCGCCTGCTCTTCGGTCGGCAACGTCACCTTGGCTTCCGAAGCGAGCTTGAAGCCGCGCTCGGTGAAGATCCTGATGTTGGTGTCGCGCACCGTGCTCTCGATGGTCTCGGCCATCGCCGAGCGGCCATACATGCGCTGGAGATGCGACATCGGCACCTTGCCCGGGCGGAAGCCGCGGATCTGCACGCGGTCCTTCAGCTCGTTGAGCCGCGCCTGGACTTTCTCGGCCAGATCGGCCGCCGGGACGACGACGCGGTATTCGCGCTTCAGGCCCTCGGACAAGGTTTCAGTGACGTTCATGACAATTCTCTCAGTCTTCGTCAGCCTGGCCCTTTTCGGCCAAGCCGGGTGATGCCGGACACGCGGCAGGAAAAACCATATTCAAGTGGTGCGGGCGGAGGGACTCGAACCCCCACGACTTTCGCCACCGGAACCTAAATCCGGCGCGTCTACCAATTCCGCCACGCCCGCGAGGGCATCCCGGCCGCGACAGGTCGTGGGAATGCAGGATGTCCGCGCTCGCCGCGACGCGGCGGGCCGCATCACAGGCGGCGCGGTCTATATCACGCACGCGGCGGAGGACACCACCAAAAATGGGCGGGATCGCGTGTCGCAGACCCATCCGGTTCCGCCGACGAGACGCCCGCCCGGAGGCAACGGAGGACGCCCGGCAGCGCCTCCGGCAGATCCTCGGCGATCAGGCCCGGCCCGTGCGCCTCGGCCGCCTCGGCGTGAATCCAGGCCGCTGCGCAAGCCGCCTCGAAGCTTTCCATGCCCTGGGCCAACAGCCCGCCGATAAAGCCCGCAAGCACGTCGCCGGACCCAGCC
>JBQCFU010000482.1:0-2440 GCA_051958775.1 Pseudolabrys sp. | reverse complement strand
ACTGAAGCGCTTCTCCAGGTCAAAAACCTTAGCAAGCGGTTCGGCGGCATCGTCGCCACCGACGATCTGTCGCTCGACGTGCGGCAGAGCGAACTGCATGCGCTGATCGGGCCCAACGGCGCCGGCAAGACGACCCTGATCACGCAGCTCACCGGCCAGCTCACGCCGGACAGCGGCGCGGTGCTGTTTGCCGGTCAGGACATCAGCGGTCTGCCGGCCTATCGGCGCAGCATGCTCGGGCTGGCGCGTTCGTTCCAGATCACGTCGCTGTTCCTCGATATGACCGCGCTCGACAATGTTGCGCTGGCGGTTCAGGCCCACACCGGTCATTCGTTCCGGTTCTGGAAGCCGGCGCGTGCCGAAGCGGAACTGCGCGATCCGGCCCGCGCCGCGCTCACCCGCGTCGGCCTGTCGGAGCGGATGAATGTGCGCGCGGCGGCCATGAGCCATGGCGAGCACCGGCTGATCGAACTCGCCATGGCGCTCGCGGCCAATCCGCGACTCTTGTTGCTCGACGAGCCGATGGCGGGCCTCGGCCCGGAGGAATCCGCGCGCATGGTGACGCTGCTGCGCGAGCTCAAGCGTGATTACGCGATCCTTCTGGTCGAACACGACATGGAAGCGGTGTTCGCATTGGCCGACCGCATCACCGTGCTGGTCTATGGCCGCTCGATCGCGACCGGTACGCCGGATGCGATCCGAGCCAATGAAGACGTGAAGCGCGCCTATCTCGGCGAGCAGAAAGCGGTGACGCGTCATGGCTGATACCGCACCGCTCCTGCAGCTCGACAAGGTCGAGACCTGCTACGGATTGAGCCAGGTTCTGTTCGGCGTGTCGCTGTCGATCATGCCGGGCGAAGTTGTCACGCTCATGGGCCGCAACGGCATGGGCAAGACCACCACCGTGCGCTCGATCATGGGACTGACGCCGGCACGCGCCGGCAGCATCCGTTTTTCAGGATCGGACATCCGCGTGCTGCCGTCCTATCGCGTCGCGAAGCTCGGTCTCGGTCTGGTGCCGGAAGGGCGGCAGATTTTCCCGAACCTCACCGTGCGCGAGAACCTCGTCGCCACCGCGCGCGGCGAGGGGCCGGACGCCTGGACGCTCGACAAGGTGCATGCGCTGTTTCCGCGGCTCGCCGAGCGCGGCGGCAATATGGGCAATCTCCTCTCGGGCGGCGAGCAGCAGATGCTGGCGATCGGTCGCGCGCTGATGACCAATCCGCGTCTGCTCATTCTCGACGAGGCGACCGATGGTCTCGCGCCGCTGATCCGCGAGGAAATCTGGAACTGCCTCGGCATGCTCAAGAAGGCCGGGCAGTCGATCCTGGTGATCGACAAGAATGTCGATGCGCTGACCGAGATCGCCGATCGCCATTATATGATCGAGCGCGGACGCGTCGTCTGGAACGGTACGTCGCGCGAACTGCTCGACGCGCCGGATATCCAGCGCCGCTATCTGGGGATTTGATCCCGGTTATTCCGCCGGGTGCGGCAGGGGGGCCGTCGCGACCGCATCCCCGGCGCCGCCGAGGCGGCGGTGCAGCCGGTCGAGCAGCAAATAGATCACCGGCGTCGTGTAGAGCGTCAGCACCTGCGAGACGATCAGGCCGCCGATGATGGTGATGCCGAGCGGCCGGCGCAGCTCGGAGCCGGGGCCGGTGGCGACAACCAGCGGGATCGCGCCGAGCAATGCCGCCATGGTGGTCATCAGGATCGGCCGGAAGCGCTCGAGGCAGGCTTCGTAGATCGCGCGCTCCGGCGGCAGGCCGCGCCGTCGCTCGCCCTCGAGCGCGAAGTCCACCATCATGATGCCGTTCTTCTTGACGATGCCGATCAGGAGAATGATGCCGATGAAGGCGATCACCGTCAGTTCGGTGTTGAACGCCTGCAGCGCGAGCAGCGCGCCGAGCCCGGCCGACGGCAATGTCGAGATGATCGTCAGCGGATGCGCGAGGCTCTCATAGAGCACGCCGAGCACGATATAGACCGCGAGCAGCGCGGCGACGATCAGCAGCGGCTGCGCGCTGGCGCTCTGCTGGAAGGCGCGGGTGTCGCCGGCGAAATCGGCGTTGATGCTGTCGGGCATGTGCAGCTCGGCGACCGCCTGCGTGATCGACGCGGTGATCTCTTCGAGTTTGGCGCCCGGCGTGATGTTGTAGCTGATGGTGACCGACGGGAACTGGCCCTGATGGTTGACCACCAGCGGCGACAGTCCGCGTTCGATCCGCGCCACGGATGACAGCGGCACCTGGCCGGACGATCCGTTGACGAACACCTGGTGCAGATCGGACGGGTCGGCCTGATAGCGCGGATCGATCTCCATGATCACGCGATACTGGTTGCGCTGGGTGTACAACGTCGAGATTTGCCGCTGCGAGAAGGCGTTGTTCAGTGCGTTGTCGATGTCCTGAATCTGTACGCCGAGCCGCGCCGCGGC
>JBQCFU010000481.1:0-4401 GCA_051958775.1 Pseudolabrys sp. | reverse complement strand
TTGCGGGCTCGGGCGTCGACACCAACCATCTCATCCCCTCACCCGAACCTTTGGGCGAGATCGCCATCGGCTTTGCCGGACGGCTGCTGGATGACAAGGGCATCCGTCCACTTGTCGCCGCACATCGGCTGTTGCGCCAGCGGGGCTACACCACGCGCCTGCTGATCGCCGGCACACCGGACCCGGCCAATCCCACCTCCGTCACGGATGCAGAGGTCGAAGCCTGGACGAAAGAACCGGGGATCACCTGGCTCGGCCATGTGAGCGACATCGCCACGTTGTGGCGACAATCACATATCGCGGTGTTACCGTCCCGTCGCGAAGGTCTGCCGAAAACGCTGCTGGAGGCTGCCGCCTGCGGCCGGCCTATGGTGGCCACCGATGTACCTGGCTGCCGCGAAGTGGCCATTGCCGGTGAAACCGGCCTGCTCGTGCCACCCGACGACCCACAGGCACTCGCCACCGCCATCGCACAGCTCGTCGACGACCCGGCACTGCGTGCCCGCTATGGCGTCAACGCCCGCCGGCTGGCGGAAGAGAAATTCGCAACACCGCTCATAGGCCAGCAGATCACGGCGCTCTATCGGCGGATGGAAGAGAACTAGCTCCGCAGCAGCGCGGCAATTGTCTGCATGCGATGCGCATAGGTGTGGTGCGCCATCACAAATCCATGTGCGGTTTCGGCGATATTCCGCCGGACAGAGGGGTCACGAAACCGTTCGATCACCGCCGGGATATTCGACAGGTCGTCGTTGAGGGCGAGGTAGTGTTCATCGGCGCGCAGGATATCGTTGTAGCGACCACACAGCATGATCTGGCAGGTCTTGGTGCCGATCGCATCAAAATGACGAGAGCTGATGCATTTGCCATAGACCGACGACCGCGGGCGGTTGGCAAAAAACCGCGTATGGATGTCATCGAATGACGCGCTCTCATTGACAACCGCCTCATGGCGCAACGGACCGGAGCCGAGCACGCGGCGCAGCGCCCTTTTCAACCATGCCGGCAGCTTGTGACCAAAGGTGCGTAGCGCAGAATCGTTGGGGATGACGAAGCCTTTGGTCCGATCGAGCACGTAGGCGCGGACGGCATTCACCGTCGCGTCGTCGCGCTCGGGAAACCAGGTGCCCGACTCTGAAGATACCGTTCCCTTGCAGCGGTTGAGAAAATCGACCCAACCATCGCGATCGTAGAACGTATCGGAAATATCGACAGCTAGCCCCTGCTCCGGTCCGAGTCTGCGGAACGCATCGGCGACACGATTACGGTCATTATCGCCGAGATGCGGCAGATAACGCGACAACCGCGCCCCGATATCGATCGGCCGCTCCTCAAGCGGACGTGTCGCCACGAACACATCAGGATTGAGCGCGTGAGGCAGCGCAACCACCCGGCGGGCGACGACATCACCGAAGTAATACTCACCCGCTTCTACCAGCAATTGCGTGCCAAGCCAGTCGGGTCGAAACAGACCGAGCACGCGCCGTTTCTCGGAAATCGGCGAGCCCGGAAGATTGACCTCGTTGCCGACGAAAGTGAGCAGCGGCACTCGCCGCGCCGCCAGAGTCGCGGCATAGGGTTCGAGATAGACGGTGGTGTCGCCGTTCGTCGAATGCAGGAGGACGACTGCGTCGACCTCGTCGAGCAGACGCTTCAGTTCGGCCTCGCGGCCCTGCTCGGCGATGTTGAACTCGCGCAGAGAGAATTCCGGAAACCGGCGGAACGCGTCGAGCCAGTCATCATAGTACGATAGCCGGTCGGTATAGCGAGCATAACCGACCAGAAGCCGGATTTGACTTTCAAGCATGACGATCAGGCTTCAGCGGCGAGCACCGCAGCGATCTTGTCCGATGCATGACCATCGCCATAGGCATGGTTTTCACGGCGCGGCATATAGTCAGGTCCCTGCCACAACCGGTTCCACCCACTCTCGATGGTCTCGGTCCACTCGGTCGCGTCGCGGAGCGTGACGCAAGGCTTGCGGTGGAAATAGGCTTCCTTCTGCAAACCGCCGGAATCTGTCAGCACGTGGCGGCAGCCGGCCAGCAAAGCCGTCATGTCGAGATAACCGACCGGGTCGATGATGGTCAACTTCGATAGATCGACGCCGAACCGCGCCGCCGCTTGCCGCGTGCGCGGATGCAGCGGCAACACCACCGGAACATCGCGGGCAGCATCAGCGAGATACTGCATCACCGCAGCGAGCGCTTCCGGCGTATCGGTATTCTCGGCACGATGAATAGTCGCAAGATCGAACTGACCGGCAACTAGACCCAGCCGCGCCATAACGGTCGACGTGGCCTTGGCGCGCTCAGCAACCATCATGGTCGTGTCGTACATCACGTCGCCGACATTATGGACGCCCTCGCGAATACCTTCGGCGGCGAGATTGCGCACAGCGACCTCAGTCGGACAGAAAAGCCAGCGGCTGACGCGATCGGCAAGCACTCGGTTCACCTCTTCCGGGATCGGCCGGAACGAGCGCAGCCCCGCCTCGATGTGCGCGATCGGCACGAACAGCTTTGCGGCGACAACAGCCGCCGCGAGAGTCGAATTGGTGTCGCCATAGATAACGAACACATCTGGCTTCACCTGCAGCGCCAGTTCCTCAAGCGCAACAATCATCCGGCCAGTCATCGTGCCGTGCGAACCACCATGAATGTCGAGGTTGTGATCCGGCTTGGGTAAACCCAGTTCGTCGAAGAACACATTGGACATCGACGTATCGAAATGCTGCCCGGTATGAACGAGCACCTCACGCAGATTGCCGCGCGCGCGAAACGCACGGCTCACCGGCGCCGCCTTGATGAATTGCGGACGCGCGCCGACGACCGTAAGCAACGTCGTCATGACTGGTACTTCGCCACATCCGGCACGCGCGCCACATGTCGCGCCATGCAACGGCGGATCAGCGACAGATTATCCTTCGTCCAGGCAATAGTGCGACGCAGCCCTTCTTCGATTTCGACATCCGCCGAAAACCCGAGTTTTTCTTTCGAATTTTGCGGGTCGCCAAATCGACGACCGGAATTATCCCAGTCACGCGGCGGGTCGATCTGCGGCGGCGTCGGATTCCCTGTCAGACGATTGATGGTTTCGGCAAGATCACGGATGCGCGTCTCGCGGCCCGTGCCGAGATTGTAGGCTTCGCCCGCTTCGCCATAGGCGGCAATGCGCGTCAGACCTTCAACCAGGTCGGCCACGAAAATGAAATCGCGGCCATCCTCACCGCCATTGATCATCGGCAGCGCTTCCTTGTGCAGCGCCTTGAAGATGAAGGTCGGCGTCACATTGCGCCAGACGGTGTGCTGCGTTCCGCGCCAGCGCCCGGCGCCAAGGACCTCCCGCGGACCATAGACATTCTGGAATCGCGCCTTCGTGAACGGCATCTTGTGCCGTCGGAAGTAGAAATTGCCATACATCTCGCCAACGAGCTTCGAGATCGAATACGGGCTGTCGTGGAACAGATCGACCGGCGCATCTTCCGAGGTCGCGGCGGGCTCGTCGCGCGTCTTCTTGGCGACCGCGCAGCCGGCCGCCGCATAGACCACTTTGCGCAGCGAGCGGATATCCTTCAGCCGCTCGAACAGTTTCAGCGAAGTGACGTTGTTATTGTCATGGTCGGCAATCGGGTCAGCAATCGACGACTGATTGCCGTGAAAGCAAGCCAAGTGAAAGGCATAATCGAGATCGTCCGGGAGATCGCGCAATACCAGATCGTCGGTGATCGTATTGCCGACGAAGCGGACACGCGGGTCATCGGGAACGTTGGCGATATCCGCCGACAGCAGATTATCGATGACGACGATCTCGCGCGGGTCATCCTGCAGCAAGCGGTGCACCAGGTTGGAGCCGACAAACCCGGCGCCCCCCACGACGAGAAGACGCGCGCCGCTGAAATTCGGTTTCGGAAACGAAGCATCAGTCATGGTGAATTGATCCGGGGTCTGAAAAGGGCAAGCTCGCCGCCCGTGAGAATTAATCCTGGAGGACAGTCAGGATTTGGATGCCGGCGGCTTCAAATGCGTATGAATTGCCGAGACGCCATATTGATCATACCAGCGGACCATGCCGGCGATTGCTTCCTCGAACGGGATCGCATGTTTCCAGCTGAATGCCGTCTGTGTCGCTGTCGGGTCAAGAATCACCTTTTCCACATCGTCGGCGCCCACCGGGCGTACATCAATGGAGGACGGAGGTGCGATTTTCAGCGCAGCAGCGACCGCGAGCAGGACATCCTTGATCGAATATCCGACGCCAGGCCCAAGATTGTAGATGCCGGTCGGTGCCTCCTCACGGATAGCCAGATCCATGAAGGCAAGAAAGTCGCGCATATCGAGGAAGTCGCGCACCGCCGTCGTGCAGAACACCGGCTTTCCGGCCTTGAGCCGGGTATAGAAC
>JBQCFU010000480.1:0-3838 GCA_051958775.1 Pseudolabrys sp. | reverse complement strand
GCTTTCGGTCAACGCCGCAAGATGCTGCGGCAGAGCCTCAAAGCGCTCGGCACCGATCCGTTGCCGTTGCTCGCCATGGCGAAACTCCCGGAAACGGCGCGCGCCGAGGAGATCCCGGTCGAAGGGTTCGTCGCGCTGGCGAACGCGCTTAAGGCGTGATCCGGAAAAGTGGAAACCGGTTTTCCGATGAGATCACGCCCCAACCGAACGAAGCGGAGCGACGGATGATTCGCTCCCGCCAACTCAACCCTAGCCGCCAGTGATGGATTTCAGATCGGCGAGCAACTTGGCAGTCGCCTTGACGAATTTGCGCCGACGCATCCGCTTGGCACGCTCGCTCCGCAGGATATTGCGCAACTCGCCATAAGCTTCGTTGAGATCGCGATTGACGACCAGATGATCGTATTCCTCCCAGTGCAGGATCTCCTGCGCGGCGTTCTTGAGCCGGCGCGCGATCACATCGGCGCTGTCCTCGGCGCGGCGCTCGAGCCTCGCTTTCAAGTCCTTCGCCGACGGCGGCAGGACGAACACGCTGACCACGTCGGTCCGCATCTTCTCGTAAAGCTGCTTGGCACCCTGCCAGTCGATGTCGAACAGCACGTCCGTGCCGGCGGCCAGCGCCTGCTCCACCGGAGCGCGCGGCGTGCCGTAAAAATTGTCATGCACCTTGGCGAATTCGAGCAGACCGCCATCGCGGCGCATCTCCATGAATTTCTGTTTGGTGATGAAATGATAGTGTACGCCGTCGACCTCGCTCGGGCGCCGCGCACGGGTCGTCACCGAGATCGACAATTCGAGATTGCCGTCGGAGTTCACCAGATTGCGCGTCAGCGTCGTTTTTCCTGCACCGGAAGGCGACGACACCACGAACATGATGCCACGGCGCGGCTGCCGTTTTGCTTCGGCCGCCGGCTTGCGCGAGGTGGAACGCACCGGTCGACGCGGCGATTTGCGCTGCTTGTCGCTCATTCGAGATTCTGAACCTGCTCGCGGAATTGTTCGACCAGGCTTTTCAGCTCCAGCCCGATATTGGTGAGCTCGATGTCGTTCGACTTCGAGCACAGCGTGTTGGATTCGCGATTGAGCTCCTGCGACAGAAAGTCGAGCTTGCGGCCGGCCGGGCCGCCCGCAGCAAGCAGCTTCTCCGCCTGCGCCACATGCGCATAGAGCCGATCGATTTCTTCGCGGATATCCGCCTTCGACGCGAGCAACAGCGCTTCCTGATGCAGCCTGTCGGCGTCGAACCGCTCCGACTGGTCGAGCAGCGTGCGCACCTGTTCGGCGAGCCGTGCTTTCACCACCTCGACGCCACGCCCTGGCGCGTTCTCTGCAGCCTTGGTCAAAGCGGCGATGCCGGACAGACGGTCGGTCAGAATCTTGTAGAGCGCCGCCCCCTCTTCGCGCCGCATTGCCAGCAGCGCGTCGAGTGCCTGCACAAACCCGGCCTGCATCGAGGCTTCGGCGGCGGCGCGCGCGTCCTCGCTCTCGTCTTCTTCGCTGACTTCGATCACGCCCTTGAGCCCGAGGATGCCGTCGAGCCGCGGCGCGGCCGCATCGATCTTGCCGTCGAGACTTTTCATCGCGGCAAGCACCGCCGCCAGCACCGGCTCGTTGACGCGCACGGTCGGCGCACCGCCTTTACGCTCAATCGTCAGGTTAGCGTAGACGGTACCGCGCGCCAGCGCTTCGGTCGCGCGCTTGCGGCACGGCCCTTCGAGCGCGTCCCATCCCGGCGGAATCCGCAGCCGCACGTCGAGGCCCTTGCCGTTGACGGATTTGAGCTCCCACGCCCAGCTATAGGCTCCGCTCGCGCCATGGCTGCGTGCGAAGCCGGTCATGCTCGACACCGCCATCATCTCTCCGTGTCCCGGCCAAAAGTGGCCGGACCATAAAGCAATTCCGGGAAAAGTGCGAAGCGGTTTCCGCCGAAAACAGCGGGAAAACCGGCGTGGATCAGCGCGCCGAACCGCGCAGCCCCGAGGCCGGCGGCGTGGCGGGAGCCGGCGTTGCAGCAGGCGCCGCGTCGCGCTCCAGCGCGCGCAGCTTGGCGACATTCTTCTGGTGCTGCTCGTAGTTCTCCGAGAACACGTGTCCGCCGGTGCCGTCGGCGACGAAATACAGTTCTTTCGTTCGTGCCGGATTGGCAGCCGCTTCGAGCGACGCACGACCCGGATTGGCGATTGGTCCCGGCGGCAAGCCGTCGATCACATAAGTATTGTACGGCGTCGGCTGATCGATCTCGCTGCGCAGGATCGGCCGGCCGAGCGTGCCCTTGCCGCCCGACAGCCCGTAGATGATCGTCGGGTCGGACTGCAGCCGCATCCGGTTCTTCAGCCGGTTGACGAACACGGAGGCGACGCGACTGCGCTCGTCGGCACGGCCGGTTTCTTTCTCGATGATCGAGGCGAGGACGACAAGCTGCTCCGGCGTCTTCACCGGGAGATCCGGATTGCGCCGCTCCCACACTTCCTGCAGCACGCGGCGATGCGCCTGCTGCATGCGTTGGATGATCTGTTCGCGCGGGGTGCCGCGGTTGATCTTGTAGGTCTCCGGCAGCAGCGTGCCTTCGCGCGGGATTTCCTTGATGTTGCCGGTCAGGAGATCGCTTTCGAGAAGTCGCGCGACGATCTGCTCGGAGGTCAGCCCTTCCGGCACCGAGAAGGTGTGCTGGACGATCTTGCCTTCGGAAATCGTGTCGAGCACATCGCCGAGGCTCGCCTGCTTCTGGAATTCGTATTCGCCGAACTTCAATCCGTCGCCGCGCAATTTGAGCAGCATCGCTCCGCCGACGAACACCGCCGGCTGGTCGATCACGCCCTCACGCGCGAGCAGATCGGAGATGTCCTTGATGCCGAGGCCGCGCGAGATGGTCACGGTCTTGGTCTCGCTGAGCGGACCCGGCTCCTCCATCTTCTGCTTGCCGTAGAACACGGCGCCGCCGGCGGCGAGCGCCACCACGGCCAGGATCGAAAAGATCGCGTTGCCGGCAACGATCAGCGGATGCTTGGCGCGTTGCGAGCGGCGGATCACGGGTTCAGGCACGCGTTCCGGCTCCAGAGCGGTTCGGGGACTGCGCAGCAGATTCCCGAGCGGCCGATGGCCGTCGGACGGACCGGGTGGCGTATTGATGTTCACCGGGGCTGACCCGCTCGCGACGCTGGCATGAATGGACCTTCGTTCGGGGCCCTGACGTCGTGA
The DNA here is from genome assembly GCA_051958775.1 of Pseudolabrys sp. Classification (GTDB taxonomy): domain Bacteria; phylum Pseudomonadota; class Alphaproteobacteria; order Rhizobiales; family Xanthobacteraceae; genus Pseudolabrys. The sequence continues at coordinate 640 of JBQCFU010000480.1, read as the reverse complement.
CGACGTCCGGCGCACCGCAGGGGCAGCCTACAGGGGATTATGGCGAAAGGTGGAGGTTAAAACCACCACCTGCCGGCGCTTATCCATTGTAACGGCGGAAGACCAGCGAGGCATTGGTCCCGCCGAAGCCGAAGGAATTGGACAAGGCCAGGTTGATCTCGCGCTTGCGGGCCGTATGCGGCACCAGGTCGATCGGGGTATCCACCGACGGATTGTCGAGATTGATGGTCGGCGGGGCAACCCCGTCGCGAATCGCAAGAATCGAGAAAATTGCCTCGACTGCGCCGGCGGCGCCAAGCAGATGGCCGACGCAGGACTTGGTCGACGACATCGACACCTTGGCCGCGGCATTGCCGATCAGCCGCTGCACCGCGCCCAGCTCGATCTCGTCGCCCATCGGGGTCGAGGTGCCGTGCGCGTTGATGTAGTCGATCTCGTCGACGGTGATGCCCGCACGCTTGATCGCCATGCTCATGCAGCGGAACGCGCCATCGCCGTCCGGCGCGGGCGCCGTGATGTGGAAGGCGTCGCCCGACAGGCCGTAGCCGATGACCTCGGCGTAAATGCGCGCGCCGCGCGCCCGCGCGTGTTCGAGTTCTTCCAGAACCGCCACGCCGGCGCCCTCGCCCATCACAAAGCC
>JBQCFU010000479.1:0-2009 GCA_051958775.1 Pseudolabrys sp. | reverse complement strand
ATGCCGCGATCGCGGTGGATCTTCTCCATGGTGCGGCCCAGCGCCTCGACCACCGGCGCCACGTCGGTCACCGAGCCTACCACCGAGGCACGCGCGGCGATGCGCGCGCGCTCGAGATGGCGCGCGACCTGATCGCGCATGATGTCGGCCTGCTCCTTCACCTTGTCGGCGAGCGGATCGCCGGGCCGCGCCATCGCTTCGTTGACGATCACCGAGAGCGGCGTCTTCAGCGCATGCGCAAGATTGCCGACATGGGTGCGCGCGCGTTCGACGATTTCCTTGTTGGCTTCGATCAGCGCATTGGTCTCGCGCGCGAGCGGCGCGATCTCGACCGGAAAGTCGCCTTCGAGGCGTTCCGCGGTGCCGGACCGGATCGCGGCAAGTCCTGCGGAGATGCGCTTCAGCGGCGCAAGACCGAACCGCACCTGGAACATGGTGGTGAGCAGCAGCACCGCCGCCAGAATGACGAAGGTCGCCGTCAGCGCGCGGTCGAACGCGCGCACCTCGTCGATGATCTCCGCCGCATCGCCGGCGACAGAGACGACGTAGTGTCCCTCTTCGCCGAGATCGACCGCGCGCTCGACGACGCGCAGCCGCTGGTCTTCCGGGCCCTGCACATACCCTTCACGCGAGCCGGTACTGCCCGGCTGCACGCCCGCATCCTGCAGGCCCGGCAAGCCGCCGTCCCACAGCGAGCGCGAGGCGCGGGTCTCGGTCTTGCCCGGATCGACACGCTTCACCTGCCAGTACCAGCCCGACAGCGGCAGATCGAACAAAGGCTCGCCCAGCGTCTGCGACATCTTCTCGAAGCCGCCGCTTTCTTCCGGCGCGGCGACGTCGGCGACCAGCGTGCGCAGATAAACGCCGAGCCGGCGGTCGAACGCGCGCTCGACGCCTTCGCGGTACAGCGACGACAGCACGATACCGGTGATGACGAGGATCACCACCGCCCAGGCGGTGGCCGACAGGAACAGACGCAGCGCCAGCGAATTGTTGCGCAGCGACCAGCGGCTGCCGGGCGTGGCGCCCGCCGTCTGACCGGTCATGTCAACGCGTGCACGCGCCGCGTCAGGACTGGCGGGCATCGGGCGGCGTGAGCAGGTAGCCGAGGCCGCGCACGGTCTGGATCACATCGACGCCGAGTTTCTTGCGGATGCGCCCGACGAACACCTCGATGGTGTTGCTGTCGCGGTCGAAGTCCTGGTCGTAGAGATGCTCGACCAATTCGGTACGCGACACGACCCGGCCGGTGTGATGCATCAGGTAGGACAGCAGCCGGTATTCGTGCGAGGTCAGCTTGACCGGATTGCCGTCGACCGACACGCGCCCCGTACGCGTATCGAGCCGCACCGGCCCGCAGTTGAACTCGCTCTTGGCATGACCGGCGGAGCGGCGCAGCAGCGCGCGCACGCGCGCCAGCACTTCCTCGAGATGGAACGGCTTGGCGACATAGTCGTCGGCGCCGGCATCGAAGCCCTGCACCTTATCGCTCCAGCGGTCGCGCGCCGTGAGCATCAGCACCGGCATGGCGCGACCCGCGCGACGCCACGCTTCCAGCACCGAGATGCCGTCCATCTTCGGCAAGCCGATATCGAGGATCACCGCGTCGTAAGGCTCGCTCTCGCCAAGGTAGTGTCCCTCCTCGCCGTCGAAGGCGCGGTCGACGACATAGCCGGCGTCGGTCAGGGCCGTCGCCAACTGGCGGTTCAAATCCGGATCATCCTCGATCACGAGGAGGCGCATCGTGTCTCGCTCCATATCGCGCAACTCCGCCGACCCCGTCGGCAGCGCGGGACCCCTCAGCCCCGACTCCATGCATGCCACTGTGCCAGTATCCGGGCGTAAAGTCAGCCGGTTCAAAGCCTTAGCGGCAGCTTGGTTAGCGGCATTCCGGCTGTCGATCAGAACGAGGATTGCGGCGGCATTGGGTCAGACGGTGAAACCATCGAAAACCGCGAAGGATTCCAGCGATTCCCGCGGCGTGCGCCAGCGGTTGATCGGCGCCTCCG
>JBQCFU010000478.1:0-4995 GCA_051958775.1 Pseudolabrys sp. | reverse complement strand
CTGATCGATCATGCCCGCGCCGGAACAACGTTTGCCGCAGTCCCGCCGGTCAACGATTTCGAACTGCCGCGCAACGCGCAGAATTTGATCCTGATCGCCGGCGGCATCGGCATCGCGCCGATCATGGCGATGGTTCGGCAGCTCGCCGCCGAACCGGAAAAATCCTTCAAACTCGATTATGTCGCGCGCACGCGGGAAGCTGCTGCGTTCCGTGATGAACTCGCCGCGCCGGAATTCAAGGGGAAGGTCGTCGCCCACTACGATGGCGGCAATCCGGACAAATATTTCGATTTCTGGCCGGTGCTGGAGACACGCAAGGATCGCGCACACATCTATTGCTGCGGACCTCGCGAGATGATGGAAGCCGTTCGCGACATGAGCGGCCACTGGCCACACACCGCCGTGCACTTCATGTCGTTCGTCGATGCCGCCGCCGCGAAGGCCGACGACAAGCCGTTCACCGTGAAGCTCGCGAAATCCGGCGAGGTGGTGGACGTGCCGGTCGGCACCACCATCCTCGAAGCGTTACGCGCCAGCGGTCACGAAGCGCCGAGTTCCTGCGAGAGCGGCACCTGCGGCACCTGCCGTACCAAACTGCTCGAAGGCGAAGCCGATCATCGCGACCTCGTGCTGACCGACGACGAGCGTGCGTCGAACATCATGATCTGCGTATCGCGCGCCAAATCATCGCAACTCGTCATCGACCGGTGACATCCATGGCCAAACCCGCCGACCGTCCGATCCGTCTTGGCGTTGCCGGCCTCGGCCGCGCCTTCACGCTGATGTTGCCGACGCTGGTGGCCGACAAACGGATTCACCTGGCTGCTGCCACCGATTTCCGGCCGGAAGCGCGCGCCCGCTTCACCGCCGATTTCAAAGCGCCGGTCTATGACAGCGTCGAGGCGCTGTGTGCCGATCCGGATCTCGATGCGATCTACGTGGCAACGCCACATCAGCTTCATGCCGCGCATGTCTGTGCCGCAGCGGACCACGGCAAGCACGTGCTGGTCGAGAAACCAATGGCGGTCAGCATTGCCGATTGCACGGCGATGATCGATGCCGCGCAGCGCAACAACGTGCATATCGTCGTCGGCCACAGCCACAGCTTCAATGCGCCGGTGCTGCAGGCACGCGCATTGATTGCCAGCGGCACGTATGGCGCCGTGCGGATGATGACCGCGCTCAACTATACTGACTACATGTATCGCCCGCGACGCCCCGAAGAGATGGACACCGCGCAAGGCGGCGGCGTGGTGTTCAGCCAGGGCGCACATCAGATCGATATCATCCGCCTGCTTGGCGGCGGCATGGTCGAGAGCGTGCGGGCCGCGACCGGCTCATGGGACCCGGCGCGGCCGACCGAAGGCGCTTATGCCGCGCTGCTGACGTTTGCCGGCGGCTCCTTCGCCACCGCCAACTACCAAGGCTACGGCCGGTTCGACACCGACGAGTTCATGGACTGGATCGGCGAGATGGGCCTGCCGAAAGACCGCGGCCGCTACGGCGCAGCGCGGCGTGCACTGGCCGGCGCCGATGCCGCGCGGGAGGCGGAGTTAAAGGCCGCGCGCAACTACGGCGGCGTCAACTATGCCGGCCTCCCTGCTCCGGCCGCGAACCGCGCACACCAGCATTTCGGCGTGATGGTCGCCTCCTGCGATCATGCCGATCTGCGGCTCACACCACAGGGCGTGATGATCTACGGCGATGACGCGCCGCAGCTCGAACCGGTCGCCGTCCCCGGCATTCCGCGCGCCGAAGTGATCGACGAACTTCATGCGGCGGTGATCGACGGCAAGCCGCCGTTGCATAATGGCGCCTGGGCACGCGCCACGCTGGAAGTGTGCCTCGCCATCCTCCAGTCCGCTCGCGAGAAGCGCGATGTCGCGCTCGTTCATCAGACCGCGGCGCTGTGAACACCATGGCGCCCCTCACCCGCAAAACCCGCAAGCCGGCCGCGCGCAAAGCCGATGGTCGCAAGCCGGATAAGGGCGACGACACGCAGGCCATCCTTCGCCACTGGCGCGAGGCCGTTCCGAACGATCGCCTCGCACACCTCGTCAAGGATGCGACCCGCGCGTTGCTGCGCTCATTGCAGATGCGGCTCAACGAACAAGGCGTGTCGCTCGGCCACTGGACGTTCCTGCGCGTGCTCTGGGAGCAGGACGGGCTGACGCAGCGCGAGTTGAGCGCCCGCGTCGGCGTGATGGAACCGACCACCTTCTCGGCGTTGCAGGCGATGGAACGGCTCGGCTATGTCACGCGCAGCCACATGGCCGACGATCGCAAGAAGATGTTCGTGTTTCTCACGCCGCTCGGGCGACAGTTGAAACACCGGCTGGTGCCGCTGGCCGAGGACGTCAACGAGATCGCCGCGCGCGGCATCCGCGCCGCCGACATCGCCACGACGCGTCAGACGTTGCTGACGATCCTCGAGAATCTGGCCCTGGACGAGGCAGGATCGAACGGGCGCATTCCGTCGACCCGGGAGATTGCCCGCCGCCACGCCGGAGGGCGCGGCGCCAGCCCGACGTCACGGGCCGGACGCCGCGAGCGAGCCCCGGCATAAACCAGCCCTGTGCGGTCTTGCCTTCCGAACTCGCCCCTTGCCCTTCCAACGCTGCGCTCCAGCGTTGCCCCATCGGCCTTGCTTTCGCCTTGCCGACCAATAGATTGCAAGGCTGAGGATCAGGGCGGCCGCGTCGCCCACGGAGACATTTCATGCGCCTGCCCGTGCTCGCCGCTCTCGCCCTTGCCACCACCACCCTCGGTTTCTCGGCGGCGCCCGCCAAGGCCGACTGGTTCGACTGGTGGTATACGCCGCGTTACGAGGGCCCGTGGTGTCTGGTCGCGAACATCGGTGCAGCGAACGTGCAAAGTGATTGTCAGTTCCGCACCTTCCGGGCCTGCCAGCAGGCGTCGCTGACCGGCAACCGCGGCTTCTGCAACCAGAACCCGCGCTATGTCGGCGAAGCGCCGCCGCCGCGCCGTGCGCCCCGCAAGCACAAGCCGCGTCACTGACCGCATTCGCGGATGACCATCTACAAGATCTGCACCGTTGCCGAATGGGATGCGGCGGTGCGCGACGGTGTTTACAGCGGCTCTGCCGTCGATCACCGCGACGGCTTCATCCACTTCTCCACCGCCGCACAGGCGCGGGAAACCGTAGCAAAGCATTTCGCCGGATTGCCCGATCTCGTGCTGGTCGGCATCGACGACACGCGCCTTGGCGAGGCCTTGCGCTGGGAGCCCTCGCGCGGCGGCGCGCTGTTCCCGCATCTCTATGCGCCGCTGCCGGTCGACGCGGCAGTCAGCGTCACGCCACTCCCCCTGAATGCCGACAAAACCCACCGGTTTCCGGGCTGGTTTGCGCCGGCAGTCTGAAAAGACGCGGTTTTCGGGCCTTCCAAGACAGGACCGCAGTCCTTTTCGCATCGGTCCGAATCGGTTACTTCTGCCAGCGATGGGTCACTGGCCCATCGGGTCTTGCGGCTGCCCGACACGCTCGGCGACGGTGTAGCGCCTGAGCCCCTGGTTGGAGCACGGACCTTGATCGCGATAGCTGATGATCCTTGTCGCGTCGGTTGCATCCTCTCGATGACGTCTGCTGGCTGCCTGTTCCGCAAAGGATTTCATGGCCAGTTTTGCGGCGCCTTTTGACGCCGAAATGCCAAGCACGACACTCAATCTCCGCGATCTCGTTATTCTCATTGCCGATTCGAATTCCTATTTTTCGATGATCGTGCATGGAATTCTGCGCAGCTTCGGAGCTAACAAGGTGCTCGAAGTCAAAAACTCGATGAGCGCCATTCACGCCCTGAACGCACAAAAGATCGACATTCTTCTCTGCGACGCCCGGCTGCCTCCACACGGCGGCCTGTCGCTGACGCGTGCCATTCGCCGGAAGGCGGATAACGAGAACCGGGTCATGCCGATCCTCGTCATGACCGGCGATACGCGCGAAACCACCATCAAGCAGGCGCGGGATGCCGGTGCGAATATGGTGATCGCCAAGCCGATGTCGCCGGCCAACCTCTACGATCGCCTCGCCTGGATCGCGCTCACGCCGCGCCAGTTCGTCGACACGCCGACCTATTTCGGACCTGACCGACGGTTCAAGATCGAGGGTTATCCCAACGGGATTGGCCGCCGCAAAAGCGACCACGAACTCGTGGTAGCCGAGGAATCAGGGCCGACGCTGGCCCAGGACGATATCGATTCACTGTTCAGCGCGGCGCGCATAGGCAAAGACGATGCCGTCTCCTGACAAACCGGAAGCACGGATTTTCCCCGTCGAGACGCGGTTTCAGCAACTGGCCACGCAGCCGGGCGGTATCTCGCGCGAAGAAGCGATCGAGAAAGCCTCGGCGGCGATCGAGAACATCAAGCCCGGCTTCGACGACTGGGCGAACGAGCACCTGCAGCGTCTGACCGAGATCATTCGCGCGGCACAGGCGAATGCAGCACCGCAGGACTGGCTGCAGCAGGCCATCGTTGCCAATCTCGCATTACGAGACGTCGGCACCACGATGGATTACGAATTGCTCAGCGCGATCGCCGACTCGCTCAGCGAGGTGTTGGATGCCGTCGCTGCCGGTACCACCGCCGACTATATGGATACCGTCGTTTGCCACCTCGATGCGCTGCTGCTGGCACGGCAGGAACCGTATCGCCACATGAAGCCCGACCAAGTGCCGGAACTGATCAACGGCCTGCGCCGCGTTGCCGATCAGATCGGCACAGCGACACTGTAGCGCCGCCGTTCAGAACTCCGCCTCGTCCTCGCCGTCCGCCACCGGAATGCCGGAAGCGAGTTCGCTGAGCTGACGCGACAGCCGATCCTTCAGTCCCGCAATGGCGATGCCCGCAAGCAAGGGATGGCCTGCCGCAGGGTCCGATGCGGCCAACGCGCCGCGTGCCGTTCCCGGCAGCCGGGCAAGAACTTCGCCCAACGTGGCGAATTCCTGCTGCAGGAGGTCGAAATCCTGCAGCGCGACG
>JBQCFU010000477.1:0-2921 GCA_051958775.1 Pseudolabrys sp. | reverse complement strand
GTGCCGTGCAGAACGCCTGGCAGCAACGGGGTCCGCACCCGCGCCACGCGCGCCCCATCCGCCACCACCACATCGATCATCCCGGCCGGCGTATCCGCAAGCTGTAGCGACGTCGCGAGCACTATTTGCGGCCCTTGTCGTTGCAGGCACGCGATCGCAACCTTCGCGTCCTCCAATATCTCGACCACGCGTCCGGAAAATTCCGCAAGTTCAAACGCATTGGGCGTGACGATACCCGCCCGCGGGATCGCCTGATCGCGAAAGAACGCCACGATCTCCGGTGCGACGTAAACGCCGCCGTCGCTGTCGCCGATCACCGGATCGCAGCAATAGATCGCACCCGGATTATGCCGCCGCACCCGCGCGACCGCGTCGAGCACCACCGCGCCGAGCGCGGCCGAGCCGAGATAGCCGGTCAGGATTCCGTCGCATCGCGCCAGCGCCCCGCGCGCCTCGAGCCCGTCGATCACCGCGCCGATGGACGCCGCATCCATCACGCTACCCTGCGGCGGACCATAACCGGCGTGGCTCGCGAACTGCACCGTATGCACTGGCAGCACGTCGATGCCGAGCCGTTGCAGCGGAAAGACGGCGGCGGCATTGCCCACATGACCATAGGCCACATGCGACTGGATCGAGAGCAACATCATCACGTCACTCTAACAGAAACGCGGCGGAGAGACCTCCGCCGCGTTTGCATTCCGTCATTTCCAAAATCGCTACTTCTTGTTCGCTGCCTCGACGAACTTGGTGGTATAGGTCTTCGACAGATCGATCTTGGCGTTCTTCACCTCAGCCGACGACTGGCTGAACACCGTGAGCACCGCCTCCGCGCCCCTCGGATCCATCATGCCGGTTTCCGAATACATCGGGATCGTGTTCTTCAGCGCCGCGAGATAGCCGGCCTTGTCGGCGCCGACCAGTTCCGCCGGCATCTTCGCCATGATCTCTTCCGGCGTATGCGAATGAATCCACTTCAGCGTGGCGACGATCGCGTTCGCCAGCGCCTGCGTCTCCTTCGGATGCGCTTCGATCCAGCCCGCCTTGGTGTAGAGCGCCCCACCCGGATATTCGCCGCCGAACACCGCCAGCGTATCCTTGGTGGTGCGGGTGTCGCTGAGGATCGCCAGATCCTTGTTGCGGTTCTGCAAAACGGTGATGGCGGGATCGAGCAGCACGGCCGCCTGCACCTTGCCCTGTTCCATGGCCGCGACCGCCGTCGCGCCAAGGCCGACACCGACAACGCCGACCGAATTCGGATCGACGCCGTTCTTCGACAGCAGATACTTCAGGAAGAAATCGGTCGACGAGCCCGGCGCACTGACGCCGACCGCCTTGCCGGCAAGATCCTTTACCGACTTGATGTTGGCGGTTTCCTTCGGCGACACCACCAGCGCGAGACCCGGATAGCGGTCATAGACCACAAAGGCCTGCAGCGCCTGGTTCTTGGCGGCGAGATTGACGCAGTGATCGAAATAGCCGGAGACGACGTCGGCGCTGCCGCCGATCACCGCGGTCAGCGACTGCGAGCCACCCTTGAAATCGACCAGTTCGACATTGACGCCGGCCTTGTCGTATTCGCCGAGTTGCTTGGCGAGCACCGTCGGCAGATAGCACAGGCACGCTGCGCCGCCGATGGCGATCGTCACCTTGGATTGCGCCGCCGCGGCGCTGGTCATGCCGGCGACCACCGCCAGCGAGAGAGCAAGCCGGCGCATCATGCTTTTCATGGGTGTCCTCCACGCGTTTATCGGTTGCGCGCACGATACTGGAGCGGCCTTCCCGTGAGAAGGCTTGTTTGGGCACCCCTGTTCACCCGCCACACACCGGCATAGCGTTGGGCCACACGATCGTCACCCGGAGAGGAAACCCATGCCGTCCCAAGTGTCGAGCCAAGTGTCGAACAATGTGTCGAACAAAGTGTCAAAACGAGCCGTCCTGCTGGCGTCCGCCCTGGCCTTTGCCGCTGGCTGCGGCGCCGCCAAGCTCCTGCCCACCGCATCCGCCGCCGATGCGATGGCGCCCCAGATCATCAATGTCCCAAGCCTTGCGGGCGATGATCTCGGCCCCGCCTCGCCGACCGGCTTCCGCTCCAAGACTTTCGTGACCGCGGACGGAATGACCCTCTCGGTGCAGGTCGGCAATGTCCCGAAGCATCTGCATCCGCAAACCAACGAGATTCAATACATCGTCGAAGGCACCGGCAAGATCTGGTTCAACGACAAGGAAGTCGATGTGAAGCCCGGCGATCTGATCATCATCCCGAAGGGCACGGCACACGGGGGCACCAAGCCGACCAGTGGCGCGTTCAAGGCGATCGCGATCAAGACACCGCCGCAGCCGCCGAACGACACGACCTTGCTGCAATAGGAAAATCTGGCGGCTAGCCGCGGTTCTCCGCCGTGGTTGGCCGCCACACCAGCAGACGCGTTTCCACCACCGACACCAAAGCGTCGATGACGATGACGAAGGCCGCCAGCACGAACATGCCGGCAAACACGCCCGCGACATCGAACGTGCCTTCCGCCTGCTGGATCAGGTAACCAAGACCGGCCGCGGCGCCGAGATATTCGCCGACCACCGCGCCGACAACGGCGAAGCCGACCGAGGTGTGCAGCGAGGAGAACATCCACGACAGCGCTGACGGCCAGTAGACATGGCGCATCAGTTGCCGCTCGTTCATGCCGAGCATGCGCGCATTGGCGAGCACGGTCTGGCTCACTTCCTTGACGCCCTGATAGACGTTGAAGAAGACGATGAAGAACACCAGCGTCACGCCGAGCGCGACCTTCGACCAGATGCCGAGCCCAAGCCACAGCGTGAAGATCGGCGCCAGCACCACGCGCGGCAGCGCATTGGCCATCTTCACATAAGGATCGAACACGGCGGCGGTGCGCGGCTGCCGCGCGAACCAGAAGCCG
>JBQCFU010000476.1:0-2016 GCA_051958775.1 Pseudolabrys sp. | reverse complement strand
CGAAAACACATCACCTGAGGATGCAGACGCATCTCGCGGAATCGCGTGTGCAGGCATTGGCCGGGATCGATGTCTATGGAAGCACGATCACCACATATCTGGAGAAGATCGGGTTCCTCGGGCCGCATCTTTCGGTGGCTCATGGCGTCTGGCTCGACGACGACGATATAAAGCGGCTTGCCGACCATGGCTGCTCGGTCGCGCACAATCCCGGTAGCAATCTTCGGCTCGGATCGGGCATCGCCGCGGTCCGGACCATGCTGCAGGCCGGCGTCAATGTCGGCATCGGCACCGACGGATCCAACTGCTCCGATCACCAGAACATGTTCGAGGCAATGCGGCTGGCGTCGTTCGTGTCGCGCGTTCAGGGACGACCGGTGCAGGAATGGATCAGCACCGAAGAAGTCGGCGAGATGGCGATCGGGGGCGGCGCCAGGATGATGGGGCTGCGCAACCACAGTACGCAACTCAAGGCCGGATCGCTGGCTGATATCGTTTTCCTCGATCTGAGCAGCCTCAATTTCATTCCGTTCAATGATCCGACGAACCAGTTGGTTCACAGTGAGGACAGCAGCGCTGTCGACAGTGTCATGATCGGCGGGAGATGGGTGTTCCGGCACCGGAAATTCCAGACGATCGACTTCGACAGCTTGCGGCGGCGGGTCGAAGCCGCCGTGAACCGCCTTCGCACGGACAATGAGCCGCTGCGCAAGATGGCGGACGGTATCGCCACCTACGTGTCTTCATTCTGCGCCGGTGCGGTGCAGCGGCCTTACCATATCTCCCGGCTTAGTGGATGCGGGTGCGCCACGCAGCCCTCTGGCTTTCGTGTTGGATAGAACAGCGATGCAATCTCAGTTCGATTTGGTGATCCGCGGCGGTCGTGTTGTGACCAGCAGTGATGCATTCGATGCCGATGTCGCAGTCAAGGACGGCGCCGTCGTCGCGATCGGGAAAAACCTTCCTGCGGCAGAGCGCGATATCGATGCGTCGGGCAAGTTCGTGCTTCCGGGCGGTGTGGATTCCCATGCTCATATCGAACAGCTCTCGGCCTCAGGTTTGATGAATGCCGATACCTGGGAGAGTGCGACCCATGCCGCTGCGGTCGGCGGTACGACGTCGGTGATCGCTTTTGCCGCGCAGCATGTCGGCATGAAGCTGAGCAGCGTGGTGGACGTCTATCACGTGCTCGCCGAGCGCGGCTCGATCATCGATTACTCGTTCCACCTCATCGTCGCGGATCCGACCGTTGACACGCTGACCGTCGACCTGCCGAACCTGCTGGGCAAGGGCTATCAGTCGATCAAGCTGTTCACGACCTACGACCGCCTGAAGATCGACGACGAGGGCTTCCTCGACATTCTCGAGGTCGCGCGCAGCAAGGGCGCGCTGGTCTCGGTTCACGCCGAAAATCACGGCATGATCAAGTGGCGCACCAAGACACTGCTCGCGGAAGGGCGGACGGCGCCGAAGACGCTTGCCTTGAGTCACCCGCGCGATGCCGAGATCGAAGCGATCGGTCGCGTAGTACGAATGGCGAGGCTGGTCGGGACTCCGATCATGATTTTCCATGTCTCCACGGCTGAAGGCATGAAAGTCATCCGCCAGGCGCGCGTCGAGGGACAGTGTGTGTATGCGGAAACCTGCCCGCATTACCTGGTACTGACCGAAGCTGAACTCGATCGGCCTTCCCCGGAAGGCGGCAAGTGGATGTGTTCGCCACCATTGCGGCTGGATGCGGATCGGGAGGCCTTGTGGCTCGCGCTCATCAACGGCGACCTGCAGACGGTGTCGTCCGACCATGCGCCCTATGCCTATGACCGGACGGGCAAGCTGCATGCCGGGCCGACGCCGGGCTTCGACAAGATTCCCAGCGGGCTTCCCGGCATCGGATTGCGTTTGCCGCTGCTGTTTGACGGAATGACCCGGCGGGGCATGCCGCTACAGAAATTCGTGGAACTGACCGCGACCGCACCGGCCAAACTCTACGGTCTCTATCCGCGCAAGGGATCAATC
>JBQCFU010000475.1:0-2460 GCA_051958775.1 Pseudolabrys sp. | reverse complement strand
GCCCGGCACGAGGCCGGGCATGACGGCGGTGAGATCGGTTTTCAGTCGCTCGTTCGGTGATGATGTGAACGGCTCACCGCTCACACCCGCTCGACGAAGCTATCCACCACGCGCTTTTCGCCGGCCTTGTCGAAGTCGATGGTCAGCTTGTTGCCGTCGAGCGCAACCACATTGCCGTTGCCGAACTTCTGGTGGAACACGCGGTCGCCGACCTTGAACGCCGAAGCGCCGGTCGACTTGGCGATCAGCTCGCCCTCGATCACCAAAGGACGTTTATTGTTACGGCCTTTCGCGGCGGCGCCGCTCTCGCGCCCAGCGAAACCTTCCACGTCGGTCGCGCCGAAACCGCGCTTCGCGTAATTGTCGCGCACATAGCGCTGCTGGCCGGTTTCGCTGAAACCGCCGCGGCCTTTGTTCTGCTGCGCACGTTGCCAGCCCGGCGTGCTGTAGCTCGAGCCGAACGAACTCACCTCGTCGAAGCGCGACGCGCCGTAGCCGCCGCGCCCGCCGAAGCCGAACCCGCCGTCGACCTCCTTCACCTCCACATGCTCTTCCGGCAATTCGTCGAGGAAGCGCGACGGCACCGTGGTGTTCCACAGGCCGTGGATGCGGCGGTTGGTGGCGAAATAAAGCTTCGCCCGCTTGCGCGCGCGAGTGATCCCGACATGCGCAAGACGGCGTTCTTCCTCGAGCCCGGCGCGGCCCTGCTCGTCGAGCGCGCGCTGATGCGGGAACAGGCCTTCCTCCCAGCCAGGCAGGAACACGGTGTCGAACTCCAGCCCCTTCGCGGAGTGCAGCGTCATCAGGTTGACGCTCTCGACGCCTTCGCCGCGGTCGGTGTCCATGACGAGCGAGATGTGTTCGAGAAACCCTTGCAGGTTCTCGAAGTCTTCCATCGAACGCACGAGTTCTTTCAGGTTTTCGAGGCGGCCGGCGGCGTCGGCGCTGCGGTCCTTCTGCCACATCTCGGTGTAACCGCTCTCGTCGAGCACGATTTCGGCCAGTTCAGTGTGCGGCAGGGTGGCGCGCTGCTCGGTCCAGCGGGTGAAGGCGTCCATCAGCGTGCGCAGCGAGGCGCGCGCTTTCGGCTTCAACTCGTCGGTCTCGACCACCGCGCGCGCCGCTTCCGACAGCGGGATGCGCCGCTTGCGCGCGTGATCGTGCAGGATCTGCACGGTGGCGTCGCCGAGGCCGCGCTTCGGCACGTTGACGATGCGCTCGAAGGCGAGATCGTCGGCCGGCGAGGCGATGACGCGCAGATAGGCGAGCGCGTCGCGGATTTCCTGCCGCTCATAGAACCGCGGGCCGCCGATCACACGATAGGGCAGGCCGAGGGTGACGAAACGGTCTTCGAATTCGCGCATCTGGAACGAGGCGCGCACCAGGATGGCGATCTCGTCGAGATTGTGCTCGGCACGTTGCAGTGCCTCGATCTCGTCGCCGATCGCGCGCGCTTCCTCTTCGGAGTCCCACGCGCCGGTGACGGTGACTTTCTCACCGAGCTCGTCCTCGGTGTGCAGCGTCTTGCCGAGCCGGCCTTCATTGTGGGTGATGAGATGCGCGGCGACCGCGAGGATGTGGCCGGTGGAGCGGTAGTTGCGCTCCAGGCGGATCACCTTCGCGCCGGGAAAGTCGTGCTCGAACCGCAGGATGTTGTCGACCTCGGCGCCGCGCCAGCCGTAGATCGACTGGTCGTCGTCGCCGACGCAGCAGATGTTCTTCTGCGGCCGGGAGGCGGCGGGGCCTGCATCCTTCGAGACGCGCGGCACGCCGCGCTCCTCAGGATGAGGAGCGATATTTGTGTTCGCCGCCGCATCCGGTTGCAGCGCATTCAAGTCTCGATCCTCATCCTGAGGAGCATCCTCATCAGCGCGATGACGCGCGTCTTCGACGCGCTGGGGGGATGCGTCTCGAAGGGCGAGGCCCGAACTTTTCGCCGCCACGTTCTGCCCGAGCAGTCGCAGCCACAGATATTGCGCGACGTTGGTGTCCTGATATTCGTCCACCAGGATGTATTTGAACCGCTCCTGATACTGCCGCAGCACTTCCGGATTCTCGCGGAACAGCCGGATGCATTCGAGCAGCAGGTCGCCGAAGTCGGCGGCATTGAGCGTCTTCAGCCGTTCCTGATAGGCACCGTAAAGTTTCTTGCCTTTGCCGTTGGCAAACGCGGCGCCTTCGCCGGCCGGCACCTGGTCCGGGGTGAGGCCGCGGTTCTTCCAGCCGTCGATCAGCGAGGCGAGCACGCGGCCCGGCCAGCGCTTCTCGTCGAGCTTCTCGGCTTCGAGCAGTTGCTTCATCAGCCGGATCTGGTCGTCGGTATCGAGGATCGTGAAATTCGGCTTCAGCCCGACCAGTTCGGCGTGCCGGCGCAGCATCTTCACGCCGATGGCGTGGAAGGTGCCGAGCCACGGCATGCCTTCGACCACCTGGCCGACCATCAGGCCGATGCGCTCTTTC
>JBQCFU010000474.1:0-3714 GCA_051958775.1 Pseudolabrys sp. | reverse complement strand
CCCCTGGATCCTGCAGCCGCGCGGATCGTCGCCAAGGTGCGCATGCTGATGCTGATCGCCGGCGCCACCATGCTGATCGGCGTCGGCGCCATCTTCGCCGTCATCGGCTATCGCGTTTTCCGCAGCGAGGGAAGTGCGCCGGCCCCGGCAGCCGCCGTGGCGATCAACGATGTGAACGCGGCGCTGCCGCGCGGCGCCAAGGTGATCGCGGTGGCGATGAACGCCGACCGGCTCGCTGTTACCATCGAGGTGGCAGGCGCCACCGAGGTCCGCCTGTTCGAACTCGGCACAATGCGGCCGGCAGGCCGGCTCCGCCTCACGACCGAACCCTGATTGCGCTGATCTGGACGCCCGGCTGCGACTCCTGAGCGCACCGGCGTGCTTTTCCCGCTCCGGGGTGGGTGGTACTTTCCACGCAAAGTCATGATTGCTGGTTCAGGAGATTCTTGATGGCGAAGACGCCGGGCAAAACCACCCGCAAAACAGCCGATGCTGCCCCCCAGGCGTCGGCGCCGACACCCAGTGCGGCCGTCCTCAATGACGATCCCGCGACGTCCGGCGAGATCATCGTCGGCAAGAGCGACAAATACGAAAAGCTCGAACTGCACTTCGGCAATCGTCATGGTCTCGTGACCGGTGCCACCGGCACCGGCAAGACTGTGACTTTGCAGGTGATGGCCGAAGGCTTCGCCAAGGCCGGCGTTCCGGTGTTCGCCGCCGATATCAAGGGGGATCTCTCCGGCATCTCCGCCGCAGGCGAGGCGAAGGACGCCTTCGTCAAGCGCGCGCAGGATATGGGGCTGACCTATCAGCCCGACCAGTTCACCACTGTGTTCTGGGATCTGTTCGGCGAAGAGGGCCACCCGATCCGCGCCACCATCTCCGAGGTCGGACCTCTGCTGCTGGCGCGCCTGCTGCAACTCAACGACACGCAGGAAGGGGTGCTCAATATCACCTTCCGGGTCGCCGACGAGCAGGGGCTCGCGCTGCTCGATCTCAAGGATCTCCGCGCGATGCTCGGCTTCATCGCCGACAACGCCGCCGAATTGCAGAAGACCTACGGCAATGTCTCGCCGGCGACGGTCGGCACGATCCAGCGCCAGTTGCTGGTGCTGGAAAATCAGGGCGCGAAGAATTTCTTCAGCGAGCCGGCGTTCGACATCAACGACTTCATGCGCAAGGACCGCGACGGCCGCGGCATCGTCAACATCCTCGCGGCCGATAAGCTGATCAACAATCCGCGGCTCTACGCGACGTTCCTGCTCTGGATGCTGTCGGAGCTGTTCGAGAAGCTGCCGGAAGCGGGTGACCTCGACAAGCCGAAGCTGGTGTTCTTCTTCGACGAGGCGCATCTGTTGTTCAACGACGCGCCGAAACCGCTGCTGGAAAAGATCTAACAGGTGGTGCGTTTGATCCGCTCCAAGGCGGTGGGCGTGTACTTCGTCACGCAGAATCCGCTCGATGTTCCGGACACCGTGCTGGCGCAGCTCGGCAACCGCGTGCAACACGCGCTACGCGCGTTCACGCCGCGCGACCAGAAAGCGGTGAAGGCTGCGGCCGACACCTTCCGTCCGAACAAGGATCTCGATACCGCGCAGGTGATCACCGAACTCGGCAAGGGCGAGGCGCTGGTCTCGTTCCTCGAGGGCAACGGCGTGCCGTCGGTGGTCGAGCGCACCATGATCCGCCCGCCGTCTGCGCGGCTCGGCGTCATCACGCCGGCGGAGCGGCAGGCGGCGATCGCGGCGAGCCCGTTCAAGGGCAAGTACGACACCGCGGTCGATTCCGAATCCGCCTACGAGATTTTGCAGAAGCGTACCCAGCAGACCGCGGCGCCGACCGGCGAAGCGGCGGGCGAGGGCGGCTTCTTCAGCAAGGTCGGTGGGGCGCTCGGTTCCATTTTCGGCACCGGCCGTCCGCGCGGCGAACGGCTGAGCACCGGGCAACTGGTCACGCGCGAGATCACCCGCTCCATAACCACGCGGGTCGGCGGCAAGATCGCCGCGGACGTGGCATCGTCGGTGCTGGGCAAATCGCTCGGCGGTACTGTGGGACGTGCGATCGTGCGCGGCGCGCTCGGGGGAATTCTGCGGCGCTAAAGAGGGCTGGGCACCGGTATTTGCGAAAATACCTGCCGGAGCGACCTGGGGTTCGATCCAAGGAGAGTGCTTATAGTGCGAAATGGTGGGGCCGGTTGCAGCCGGCCCGCCCCGAAAGTTGCCGCCTTTGGTGGCTTGCGCCCTCGCCGGAACACGGCTATTTCAGGCCCCAACGCTCCCTTCGTCTAGCGGTTAGGACGCGGCCCTCTCAAGGCTGAAACACGAGTTCGATTCTCGTAGGGAGCGCCAATATCTGCTTGAGCCGCAATACGCGGCTTCTGCAATTCGCCGGTGGCGCCTCCACATCTTCCGACCGCTCGTTTCGCGCGTCATGGTGCGAAGGTCTGGTGTTCGCGACACGGCTGCGGTGCCACAATGATCCCGTCAGTGAAGGATGGGTTTCATGCCGGTGAGGTATCCGCGTTTCAAAGCTGCCGCCAGCCATGCCGCGCCGGTATTTCTCGATACCGCCGCCAGCATCGACAAAGCTTGCGACCTGATCGCGGAGGCGGCGCGCAACGGCGCGAGCCTGGTAGCCTTTCCTGAATCGTTCATTCCCGGCTTTCCGGTCTGGGCCGCCGTGCAGGCGCCGATTCTGTCGCACGATCTGTTCGCCACGCTGGCCGCTCAATCGATCCGGATCGACGGTCCCGAGATCAACCGCATCCGTATGGCGGCGCGGCAGTACGGTATCGTTGTCTCACTCGGCATCTCGGAGGGGACTGATGCGAGCGTTGGCTGCCTCTGGAATTCGAATGTCCTGATCGGTGTCGACGGCACGATCCTCAATCATCACCGCAAGCTCGTCCCGACCTTTTACGAAAAGCTGGTTTGGGCGAACGGCGACGGTCGCGGTCTGCGCGTGGTCGAATCCGATATCGGTCGGCTCGGCATGCTGATCTGTGGCGAGAATACCAATCCGCTCGCGCGTTACACATTGATGGCGCAAGGAGAGCAGGTCCATGTCTCGTCCTATCCGCCGGTCTGGCCAACGCGACCGAGCAGCGACAACCGTGGCTACAATCTGCGGCGCGCCATCGAGATTCGCGCCGGCGGACATGCATTCGAAGCGAAGGTCTTCAACGTGGTGACGTCGGCGTGTCTCGACGCGTCGATGCTCGACGCGCTGAGCAAGCTCGGCCGTGAGGCACGCGAAATCGTGGAACGAGCGCCGCGCGCGGCATCGATGATCCTCGATCCGACCGGCGAGATCATCAGCAACGTTCTCTCCGAGGACGAAGGCATCGTCTATGCCGAGATCGACGTGGCGCGTTGCGTCGAGCCGAAGCAGTTCCACGATGTCGTCGGCTACTACAATCGGTTCGACATTTTCCATCTCGAGGTGGACCGTACGCCGCGCGAACCGGCGCATTTCACCGCCGGCGTGGAGCCGCGTTTTGAGCCGCTGCCGGAGAGGGGCAATGGTCATGCCAATGATGGCGGCGGTCCCGGGGGTGAGCGGAGCTTGCTCGATCGGGGTTCCTAGCCGTCCGCCCCGGCCGCCGACGGGCCAGGGTGAAACCCGGCCCCCCGTGGGCGTTCGGGCGCCCATCCCCCAATTATGGGCGACCAATCCGGGCGGGCAGACCAGCGCAGCCCTGTCGCCAGGGGCGCC
>JBQCFU010000473.1:0-5699 GCA_051958775.1 Pseudolabrys sp. | reverse complement strand
CCCCCGCTCGGGCCACGCCCCCCCCCCGCACCCCCGCCCCTGGTGGGATTGGGTGGGCCGCGTGCACCGCGAGCGGGTTGTGGGGTTACGGTCTGACCGTCGTCACCAAATCCCTCACCCGGCTCGCACTTCGCATCCGCTCAGTGCGATCCACCCTCTCCCAGAAGGGAGAGGGTGGCACTGCCGCACTTGCGGACAGAAACGACTAATGCCGCAAATGCCGTGTGCCGCTCATCACCATGGCGATGCCGTGCTCGTCGGCGGCCTTGATCACTTCGTCGTCGCGCATCGAGCCGCCCGGCTGGATGACCGCCGTGGCGCCGGCTTCGATCGCCACCAGCAGTCCGTCCGCGAACGGGAAGAACGCGTCGGACGCCACCACTGAGCCCTTGGTCATCGGCGCTGCGAGCTTCAATTCGGCGGCCGCGTCCGGCGCCTTGCGCGCGGCGATGCGCGCGGAATCGACTCGGCTCATCTGCCCGGCGCCGATGCCGACGGTGGCGAGGTCTTTGGCATAGATGATGGTGTTCGATTTCACATGCTTGGCGACGCGGAAGGCGAAGCACAGATCGCGCAGCTCCGCTTCGGTCGGCGCGCGCTTGGTTACCGTGCGCAAGGTCATGTCGTCGACCACGGCATTGTCGCGTGTCTGCACCAGCAAGCCGCCGGCGACGGATTTCACGGTGAGGCCGCGCTCACGCGGGTCCGGGATGCCGCCGGCGATGAGGAGCCGCAGGTTCTTCTTGGATGCGACGATCGCCACCGCATCGTCGGACGCGGCCGGCGCGATGATCACCTCAGTGAAAATTTCCACCACCGCGCGCGCGGCTTCCGCATCGAGCGGCCGGTTGAAGGCGACGATACCGCCGAACGCCGAGGTGGTGTCGCAGGCGAGCGCGCGGCGATAGGCTTCGACCAGCGACGCGCCCTCGGCGACGCCGCACGGATTGGCGTGCTTGACGATGACGCAGGCGGCGGTGCGCGCCGGATCGAACTCGGCGATGCACTCATAGGCCGCGTCGGTGTCATTGATGTTGTTGTAGGAAAGCTGCTTGCCCTGGAGCTGTGTCGCGGTGGCGACGCCGAAGCGCTTGTTCGGCGTCCGGTAGAACGCCGCGCTCTGGGGTGGGTTTTCGCCGTAGCGCAGCGCCTCTGCGAGCTTGCCGCCGAATGCGCGATAAGTCGGTGCGTCGTCCTTCAGCGTGGCGGCGAACCAGTTGGAGATCGCGGCGTCGTAGGCGGCGGTGCGGGCATAGGCTTTTGCCGCGAGCCGTTGCCGCAGCTTCAGCGTCGTCGCGCCGTCATGGGCGTCGAGATCGGCGAGCACGGCGGCATAGTCGTCAGCATCGACCACGACGGCGACGTCGGCATGGTTCTTCGCCGCGGCACGGATCATCGCCGGTCCGCCGATGTCGATGTTCTCGATGCAGTCGTCGTAATCGGCGCCGCGCTCCACGGTCGCCTCGAACGGATAGAGATTGACCACCAGCAGATCGATGGCGCGGATGCCGTGCGTCTGCATCGCCGCCTTGTGTTCGGCGTTGTCGCGGATGCCGAGCAGGCCGCCATGCACCTTGGGATGCAGCGTCTTCACCCGGCCGTCCATCATCTCCGGCGAGCCGGTGAGTTCGGCGACGTCGATGACTTGCAGTCCCGCGTCCTTGATCGCCTTGGCGGTGCCGCCGGTGGAGACCAGCTCGACGCCGCGCGCGGCGAGCGCTTTGGCAAGATCGATCAATCCGGTCTTGTCGGAAACCGAGAGAAGGGCGCGGCCGATGCGGCGGAGATCTGTGCTCATGGTTGAGATTGTCTGGTCGGGGTCATCGCTGTTGTTGGCAGCGGGGTAGCACAGCCGCGCGCGCCGATAAAACCGGCCAAAAGGCCGATCCCCGCTTTTCGCCGTTATTACAGCGGCAGTTCCGGCTCGTCCGGATTCGGCGCGGCGCCGGAGGGCGTGCGCGGCAGATGCGCGATCTGCCAGCGGATCTGCGGGTTTTCCCGCGCATGGCCGTATATGACGATCTGCACGGTGCGGCGCGGCCGGTCGGCGCCGGCGAGGAACACGCTTTCTTCGATCTCCACCGAATGGTCCTCGGTGCTGAAGGTCCAGCCCTCGCGGTCCGGCATCACCAGAATCACGCTCTTGCCGTCGCTCAGCCGGTTGGCCTTGGCGGAGGGATGCAGGTGGAAGCGCACGGCATATTCGTCGGGTGTGTTCGGCGGAAGGGCGTCGCCGTAAGGCGACGCGAAGCTGTCTTCACCGTTGAGCCGCTCGCCGTCCGGCGAAAGCGTCAGCGCGCGGTTGTGCACGATGCCGAAATTGGCGGCATAGCCGTCGTGCAGCATCTGCAGGCTGATGCCGGCGTCGGTGTCGTCGCGGCGCGATTGCACATTGTGCGGACCGCCGATGATCGGCACGCCGAACAGCAGATTGCGGAACGGACCCGCCTCGCCGAAGCTCGACGACGACGTGTCATTGAACGTCACGGTGGAATGCGCCGCGGTGGCGCGCGCCACCTGCCGCCAGGTCTCGCGGCCGACGGCGGGTACGCCGCAATTGACGATCAGCCGGTGCTGTCGCCACGACAATTCGAACGACAATGTGCCGGCATGCGCTTCCTGGCTCAGCGCCACCGGCGGCGGCTTGCCGACATCGGCCAGCACCACGGCGTCGCCGGCTTCGAGCCGCTGATAGCCGGAATGCGGCGCGCTCGACACGGGGTTGCCACGGGCATCGTCGTAAGCGAGCACGGTGGCGTTGAGATCGGCCGCGGTCGGCCCCATGCCGTTGAACAGCGCGGTATTGCCGTCGCCGTGCCGGAAGAAGCGCAGCATCGGCATCATCCGGTCGATCGCATTGCTCAGCGATTTCGGCACCGGCAGTTGCCGTGCATAGAACGCCTGCCGCAGCGGCAGCAGATCGAGCATGATATCGACCAGCGCGCCGGGGTTGCGGCTGACATGGCCGCCGTCCGGCAGGATCTGGCGATCGAGTTCGTCGGAGAGACGGCGCACGGCATTGCGCATCTGCTTCATTTCGCCCTGCATGCAGAGCGCGGCATAGGCGAGCGCGATTGCCGCCTGCAGACGCGGCTGGCCGTCGCGGGTTTCCTTGAACACGGCGCGCAGATAGCGGACCTGCCGCGTCAGGCTGCGCAGGAAGCGGCGATAGAATCGCGCATCGGTTTCGGTCAGCACCAGGGGCGCCTGCGACATCCACGAGATCACGCGGCGCGACAGCACGTCGGGCCGCCAGGCGATGCCGTTGCCGGAGCCCTTCAATGCGATCCAGTCGTCGATCAGCGCACGCGCATTGGCGCGGGTGATAGCGCTGTCGCCGGCGCGCAGGTGCCGCAGCCAGCCGAAGCCGTGCAGGGTCGCGGCCCATTCCTCCGACGGCGCTGCCATCTCGAACGGCGAGCGCTGGTCGCAGATCACCACCTTGCCGGCGAAGGCGAAGCGTCCGGCATAGATTTCGGTGGCGCGCGTCGCGTCGGCGGTGCGCAGGTCCTGCGGGGCGATGACGAGACGGTCGGTCTTGCTCGGCGTGAAGCGCCAGCGCAGCAGCGGATGCGTGGCGAGCCCGCTCGCGCCCGCGCGCACCATGCGCGTTGCGACCAGCGCGGATAGCCTGATCCGTTCCGCCACCGATCGTCGTTCCAAGATGCCCCCAGTGTCGCCGCTTCGCCGCCCCGGCGAGAGGAGAAGTCAGGCAGCAAGATACCGGAACGGCCGCCACCCGGCCAATGTTTGCCGGTTTTTGCGCAGAAAGCGGGGAAAACGCCTTATGAGCGGGTGAGCCGCGCGCAGAAAAAGCCGTCAAGGCCGCCCCAGCGCGAATCAGTATCGGGCGCTTCGCCCGGGAGGGGATCGGGAAGCGGATTCGTCAGGTGGTAGGGCAAGGTGCGCAGGTCGCCGTCGGGATTGATCCATTCCGTATGGCCGGCGACATCGTCCGGTTGCAGTGGCCGCCGCGTCACGCTCGGATTGCGCGCGAGCAGCGCCGCGATCTGTGCTTCGCCTTCCTCGTGTTCCAGCGAGCAGACGCAATAGATCAGCGTTCCGCCCGGCCGCGTCAGGGTCACCGCGCGGTCGAGCAGGCGCGCTTGCAACTCCGTCAGCTTGGCGACGTCGGTGTCGGACTTCAGGTAGGGAATGTCGGGATGGCGGCGGATCGTGCCGGTGGCCGAGCACGGCGCATCAAGCAGCACGGCATCGTAGTCCGTGCCGATCAGCGCATCGTCGAGTTCGATCGCATCGCCGGAAAGCGTGGTCGCGGTCAGGCCGAGCCGCGTCATGTTCTCGGCGAGGCGCTTGAGCCGCGCCGCCGAGCGATCGACGGCGGTGACGCTCGCGCCGGCCTGCGCGAGCTGCGCGGTCTTGCCGCCGGGCGCGGCGCACAGATCGAGCGCGCGCTTGTTGGCGAGGTCGCCAAACAGTCGCGCCGGCATCGCGGCCGCCGCATCCTGCACCCACCACGCGCCGGTGTCGTAACCGGGCAGCAATGACACGGGTCCGTGCACCAGCGTGCGCACGCTGCCGGTCGACAACACGCGGCCGTGCAGACGCGCGGCCCAGCTTTCAGGCTGATCCTTCACCGTGAGATCGAGTGCCGGCTCCTGACCATTGGCGGCGGCGATCGCGCGTGCCTGATCCGCACCGTAATGCGCGGTCCAGCGCGTCATCAGCCATGCCGGCGTGTCGAGCGTGGTGGTGTCGGCGTCGGCGATCATCGTCGCGCCGTCGCGTGTGATCCGCCGCAGCACCGCATTGACGAGGCCCACATAGCGCGCGCCGCGTTTATCTGCCTGCGCGAGCCGCACGGCGAGATCGACCGCGGCATGATCCGGCACATCGAGCCAGAGGATCTGCGCCGCGCCAACCATCAGGATCGTTTCGATGCGCGGCGCTTCGGCAGGACATCCCTTGTCGAGACATTGACCGAGCAGATGCCGCAGCGTGCCGTGCCGGCGCAGCACTGTCGCGACCAGCCGCCGTGTCAGCGCGCGGTCGCGATCGGACAGCGTGACGAGACCCGGATGCGCGTGACGTCCGCCGAGTTGTTCGTCGAGCGGCGTGTGTCGGCGTAGCACGCCATCGACGATGTCGGCGGCGATGCGGCGGGTGGCGAGACCGGGAACTTCAGGACTTGGAGCGGGATGAGAACGGGGCATTCAATGACGTGTGTGACACAAATCTGATGGGGTCGGACAGATAAAGAAACAAAGGAACAGGGTTGGGAACGCTGTTGCGGCGGGAGCGTTGATCCCCCGAATGAGCGGTCGAGAGTTAGCGATGAAAAACGTCACCTTCATGATCACCGGTGCTGCTGCGTTGTTGAGCGGCCTTTTGCTCGCCATTCCGGCGCAAGCCTCTGCGCCACCGGCGCCGCGCGACGATTCGCCGATGACCTTGGTCAGCGACCTCCCGCTCGCCAGCCCCGATAACCGCTTCGCCTCGCTGTCGCCGCTGTTTGCCTCGGGCGTCTCGCGGGCCGCCGGTCCCGGCTATTTCTATGCGCCGGGCGCGGCTCCTCCCTGCGAGATCCGGATGCGTCGGGTCCAGGGGCGGATGTTCCAGAGCTGCGAATAGGAGCGTTTTTCCAGCGAATTGAGGTCGGTTCGCGTGAAGAAACGCGACCAGCCAAAAATCTCCCGCGTCATATTTCAATTGCAGGTTGTGAATATGCTCGCATAGAT
>JBQCFU010000472.1:0-5862 GCA_051958775.1 Pseudolabrys sp. | reverse complement strand
GACCTGGATATACGGCATGATCTTCGCGCGCGGCATCGCATAGTCCATGAACGACCCGCTCAGCATCTGCCCGGCGCTGTCGTAGACCACGCTTTCCTGCAGCGTCTGGCCGAGGCCCTGGGCGATGCCGCCATGGATCTGCCCCTTCACCAGCAGCGGATTGATGACGGTGCCGACATCGTCGACCACCACATATGTCACCACCTCCAGCGTGCCGGTTTCCGGATCGATCTCGACCTCGCAGATATGGCAGCCGTTCGGGAACGTTGCTTCATCCGGCGTGGTGATGGCCGAAGCGCCGAGGCCGTAGCCGGTGTCGGGCGGCAGCGATCCGGTGCGGAACGCCATCTTTGCGACGTCCTCGATGCGGATGCTGCGGTCGGTGCCGGCGACGCTGAGCGTGCCGTCGGCAAATTCGATGTCGCCCTTGTCGGCTTCCAGCGCCACCGCGGCGATCAGCTTGGCGCGTTCGATGACGAGATCGGCGGCGCGGCGCAGTGCGGTGCCGCCGGCCATCAGCGAGCGCGAGCCGAATGTGCCGCGGCCGTGGCGCACCTGATCGGTGTCGCCGAACACATAGCGTACGCGGTTCGGATCGACGCCGAGGAAATCGACGATCACCTGCCGGAACGCGGTTTCGTGGCCCTGGCCGTGATTGTGCGAGCCGAGCAGCACGGTGACGTCGCCGTTCGGATCGAACTGGATTTCCGCGCCTTCGTCGCCGGGATTACGGAACGGTCCGCCGGAAATCTCGATCGGATGCACGATGCTGATGCCGCGCAGCTTGCCGCGACGGCGCGCCTCGGTGCGGCGTTTCTCGAAGCCGTCCCAGTCGGCGTCCTTCAGTGCCATGTCGATATTGCCGGCGAAGTCGCCGGAATCGTAGGCGAACACCAGGCCGGTCTTGAACGGCAGTTGCTCGTTGCCGATCACATTGCGCTTGCGCAGCGCGACGCGGTCGATGCCCATGTCGAGCGCAGCCTGGTCGATCACCCGCTCGATGGCGAAGGTGGCTTCCGGCCGTCCGGCGCCGCGATAGGGTGCTGTCGGCTGCGTATGAGTGTGAATGCCTTGCACCTCGACGTGGATGTGCGGCGTGCGGTAGACGCCCGCCAGTCCGCCGAGGTTGGTGGTCATCGGATGCGGCGTGTTGAAGGAGAGATACGCACCGAGATTGGCGAGCGTGCGTACCCGCATGCCGAGGAATTCGCCGTCCTTGGCCAAAGCGAGTTCCACGGTCGAGACATTGTCGCGCGCGTGGAAGTCCGACAGCAGCGATTCACTGCGCGTCGCCACCCAGCGCACCGGCCGGCCGATGCGCCGCGCCGCCCACAGCACCATCGCGTGTTCGGGGTAGGGGCTGCCCTTCATGCCGAACGCGCCGCCGATATCCGGCGATACGACGCGCAACTGCGTCTCCGGAATGCGCAGCGTGTGCATGACCAGTTCGCTGCGCAGCTTATGCGGCGCCTGGGTGCCGGTATAGAGCGTGTAGCGTCCGTCGGCCGGATCGTAGAGGCCGATGGCGTTGCGCGGTTCGAGCGAATTGGCGGAGACGCGGGTGATGCGGAAATCGACCTTGGCCACATGCGCGGCGCGTGCGAAGGCGGCATCGGTGCCGGCGCGGTCGCCCAGTTCGAAGAAGAACGATTCGTTGTTCGGTACGTCCGGCCACACTGCCGGTGCGCCGGGCTTGATGGCTTCGGCGATGTCGGTCACCGCTTCGGTGGCATCATAGTCGACGACGACGGCGTCGGCGGCGTCGATCGCGGCAGCGCGCGTCTCAGCGACGACGATCGCCACGGCATCGCCGGCGAAATGCACGGTATCGAGGCAGAGGATCCGATAGGGCGGTTCGACCATCGGCGAGCCGCTGCGCTGCTTGCGCATCACGCTGGTGCGCAGCGGGCCAAGGCCATCCGCCTCGGCGTCCGCGCCGGTCAGCACTGCGAGCACCCCGTCCATCGCCAGGGCGCCTGTGGGATCGATGCCGACGATCCGCGCGGCGGCGTGGGGCGAGCGCACCACGCACATATAAGTCTCACCGGGAAAGTGGAAATCATCGACATAGCGGCCGAGCCCGCGCAGGAACCGCTGATCCTCGACCCGTGGCAAAGCCGCGCCGATCTTGAAGGCTTCGCGCGGCAGGGTGGTCATGGGCGCGGTCATGGGCGCGGTCATGGGCATTGTCCGTGATTGCGAGGTTGCGGCGGGCGGGAGCGGTATCCAGGCGCGGATTTATCGCAATCGCAGGGGCGTTGCGCAATCGCCGGGGCATTGTGCCGGCGGCGGGTCAGCCAGACGCGGCGGACGGTTCCGCGATGCGGGCAGATGAATACGGGCCGCTTGTCGACCTCTCTCCGTTCATTCCCGCGTAAGCGGGAAGCCAGTTCTTTGGTTCAAGCCTGGGTCCCCGCTTTCGCAGGGACGAACGGCGAGAGTACCGACCCAACTCGAGAAATACTACGGTCCGCCTAGATCACTTCCTCGGTCTTGTCGTCGGTCTCGCCGTAGCGGCGCAAGGTCGCCGGCTTCGTCCCGGCATAGAGCTTGTCGATGCCGGGGGCGATCTTGGCGTTCTCGCGCTCGAACAGCGAATTGCCGGCAAGGTCGCTCCCCACCCGGAACGGGCCGAAAGGCTCGCCGGCGAGCACCCACACCGCCTGCGCGAGACCCAGTTCGTCGCGCCAGTAGACGCCCGGCACGTCGCGGATGCCGCGACCGAGCAGCGCGCCGGTGCCATAGCCGACGGTGGTGAGATAGATCGCGTTGTGCGGCACGAACACGTTGCGATAGATCTCCGACGTCATCCCGCCCTTGCCGATGATGATGTTGGAGCCGGAAATATCGAACCAGCCGTCGAGCCATTTGGCGAAGCGGAACGAGGCGGTGGCGGTCACCGCACCGACTTTATAAGTGCCGTCCGGATTGATCACCGCCGCCGGCGAGCAATGGAAATTGGCGCTGCCGAGATCGACGTTGGCCGCCGGCATGCCGGCGCCTTCCTCGACCGCGCGCTTGTAGACGCCTTCGCGCGCCGTATAGAGCCGCCCGGTGAGATAGACGACGGTGCCGATCTCCAGAGCGCGCAGGTCTTCGGTCGTGGCCGGCAGCTTTAGTTCGACGGTTTTCAGTTTGGTCGTCATCGCCATCACTCCGCCGCTTCCGCGACCGGCTTGCCCCATTCGACGGTGCTGCGCCGGCTGTAGTCGGTGAACCATTCGGGGTCGGTGCGGAACGTGACGCGCCCGTCGGCATGGACGCGCGCCGTGGCGCGGCGCGACGACAGGCAGAACATGTGCACCGACATCGGCATGCCGCCGGTGTGGCAGTAGCCGACCTCGATATGACAGTCGACCACCATGGACGAGCCCATGAAGCCCATGGCGCCCATGCCGATGGAATTGCCGATGTCTTTGAGTTCTTCTTCCAGCGCCGCGATCTTCGGATCGGGATTGCGCGAGCCCACGGTGCGCAGGCACGACGCCTGCTTGCCGAGCGTCATCGACGCATCCTTGGAGCCGCCGAGGCCGACGCCGACGATGGCCGGCTGACAAGCAAGCCCGCGCTTGCCGAAGCCGATCAGCGTATCGAGATAGAACCGCTTGATGCCTTCGATGCCGTCGCCGGGAAACAGCATGCGATAGTCGGAGCCGAACAGGCCGCCCTTGTGCACGGTGGTGAGATCGACCCAGTCGGCGTCGGGGTGGAACGCGTATTCGATCTCCGGCGCGTTGATGCCGACATTGTTGTCGTGGTCGGTACGCCACAGCGGATGCACGCGGTTCGGCCGCAGCGGCACCTCGCGGGTGGCGCGGGCGGTGGCGCTGCGCAGCGCGCGCTCCAGCGCGACCGGGCCGCCTTCGACGCGCGCTTCATTGCCGAACTTGACGTACCAGCGCGGCACGCCGGTGTCGCCGCACATGGCGCGGCGATCTTCCTTTGCCGCTTCGTAGTTCTCCAGCATCGCCTGGATGACGAAGGCGGAAAGGTCGCCTTTCTCGGTGTCTGCGCAGCGGCGCAGGCCGGCGAGATAGTCGTCGGGAATTTCGATGGCGGCTTTTGCCATCAGGTCGAAGGCGGTGCGCTCCAGCGCGGCGATCGGGATCATGATCGGCCTCTTGCTCTTTTACTCGGCTGCGTCGGCGAGCAGCGATTGGCCCGGACGGACGATGGTGAACTGCACGGGCTCGTTGGTCATCTCGATCTTGCCGCCGCGCTGCCGCGCCACGGTATAGGTCGAGTTGTCGAGATCGCCCGGCTCGGGGAAGTCCTCGCGGAAATGCGCGCCGCGGCTGTTCTCGCGCTGGATCGCGGCGAGTGTAATGACGCGGCTGGTCTCGACCAGCGAGCGCAGGTTCAGCCAGTCGTGCCAGGTGAGGTTGAACGCGCGGTTGCCGTCGGCGACGCCGGTTGCCAGCAGTTCCGCCTCGATGGTGTCGAGCATAGCGAGGCCACGATCGAGCCCGGCTCGGTCGCGCAGCACGCCCACATCGTTCCACATCGTATCCATCAGTTTTTCCCGCAGCGCATTGACGTCGCCGGGCTTCGCCGAGAACGGCGTCAGAGCGCGTGTCACTTCGGCGTCGAGCACGCCTTCATCCGGCCGCCGATGGCCGCGATTGGCGGCGATCCAGCGCGGCATGGTGTCTCCGGCGATGCCGCCGAACACCGTCGAATTGGCGACGCCGTTGCCGCCGAGCCGGTTGGCGCCGTGCATGCCGCTGGCATCCTCGCCGGCCACGAACAGGCCCGGCCGTTCCGTCGCGGTGTCGACGTTGCAGACGACACCCCCCATGAAATAGTGCGCCGTGGGCACGACTTCCACCAGTCCGCCGGCGAGATCAAAGCCGCAATCGTCGCAGCGTTCCACCATACCCTTGAACTGCTTGCGCACATTCTCGGGGCCGAGATGGCTCATGGCGATGTAAAGCCCGCCATTCTTGGTGGTGCGGCCGGCGCGCATTTCCGCATACATGGCGCGGCTCACGACGTCGCGGGTGGCGCGTTCCAGTTTGGGATCGTAGTCGCCCATGAAACGGCGCATCTCACCGTTGAGCAGATAGCCGCCTGCGCCGCGCAGCCCTTCCTCCAGCACGGTTCCGGTCATGCGCGTTTCCGCGCCGCCGTAGAGGCCGGTCGGATGGAACTGGACCATCTCCATGTCGCGCAGCGGCAGGCCGAAGCGCAGCGCCATGGCGAGCCCGTCCATGCTCTTGTCGCCGGTCGGCGTGTGATAGCGATACATGGTCGGGCCGCCGCCGGTGGCGAGCAGCACCGCCTGCGCCTCGATGAACTTCAGTTCGCCGGTGCGCACATCGATCATCAGGAGGCCCGACAGCGACGCGCCATCCCGCGCGGGGATCATCGCCACCGCGCGATGTTCCTCGAGTTGCTGAATACCCGGCCGCGCCCAGACCTGCTCCATCAGCCGGCTGATGATCTCGATGCCGGTGAGGTCGCCTTTATGCACGGTGCGGTCGAAGGTCTGCCCGGCGAACGCCTTGCCGTGCAGGCTGCCGTCGGCGTTGCGGTCGAAGAAGCAGCCGATCTCGTTTTCCAGTTCGCGCACGCGCTCCACCGCGCGCGTCACCAGCGTCCACGCCAGTTCCTGATGCGGCAGCCACTTGCCGCCCTCGATCGTATCCATGAAATGGCGTTCGATCGAGTCGCCCTTGTGCAGCGAGACGTTGTAGCCGCCCTGCACCATGCGGGTGCAGCCGCATTTGCCGAGCAGGCCCTTGGTGGCGATCACGATGTCGAGCTTGGGATCGGCGGCATGTGCATGCAGCGCCGCGAACAGCCCGGCGCCGCCGCTGCCGAGGATGAGAATGTCGGTGTTGCTGCGCGCGACTTGCATCA
>JBQCFU010000471.1:0-6665 GCA_051958775.1 Pseudolabrys sp. | reverse complement strand
ACAGCGGCGCCGGCATGCCGATGGCATGGCCCGGGAAGTACTGGGTGTAGTGCGCGCCCGGCGGCAGCGTGAAGCCCGTCGGCGCTTCCTCGTAACCCATCAGGATGGCGTGGATGTAGTCCGGGCCCTGCTCCTGATACTGGGTGAAGATGTCGAACACGAACCACGGGAAGCCGCGCTCGTAGGTGCGGGCCTTGGCCAGCACCGACATGTCCGGCGGCAGCGCGCCGCCGTTGGCCGCGCGGGCCGCGTTGTCGTTCGGGAACGGATGCGGGAACATGTCCGCCGGGCGGCCAGCCCGCTCGAACATCTCGCCCGCGTTGTTCGGGCCATCCTGCACCTTGTATTCGGCGGCAACCGCCGCGGCCTGCGCCGCGGAGTAGCCCGGCCCACCCGGCTCCGCGAGGTTGCGGAACGTGACGAGGCTCAGCGAATGGCAGGAGGCGCAGACTTCCTTGTAGACCTTGAAGCCGCGCTGCAGTTGCGCCTGATCGAACTTGCCGAACGGGCCGGCAAACGACCATTTCTGCGCCGGCGGCTGCGGCGTCGAGTGCTCCTGCGCCGCGGCGGGCGCGGCCAGGAATACGGTGGCGGCAAGGATCAGGGGAAGACGGACAAGAAGCGTTCGCGAGAAAGTCATGTCACGCTCCTCAAACCTTGGCCGTCGGGGCCGGGGCCGGCGCGCCGATCGGCACGCCCTCCTTCAGAACCGATTCCGAGATCGAATTCGGCAGCGGCTTGGTCTTCTCGAAAATACCGAGCAGCGGCAGGACGATGATGAAGTGGGCGAAGTAGTAGAACGTCAGCACCCGCGCCGCGAGCACATAGCCACCTTCCGCCGGCTTCGAGCCGAGCCAGCCGAGACCGATGCAGACCGCGAAGAACAGCCAGAAGAACTGCTTGTACAGCGGCCGGTAGCGCGCCGAGCGCACCCGCGAGGTGTCGAGCCACGGCAGGAAGGCGAGGATGATGATCGAGCCGAACAGCGCGATGACGCCGAGCAGCTTGTTCGGGATGGCGCGCAGGATCGCGTAGAACGGCAGATAGTACCATTCGGGCACGATGTGCTGCGGCGTCACCGCCGGATTGGCCGGGATGTAGTTGTCGGCGTGGCCGAGGAAGTTCGGCGTGTAGAACACGAACCACGCAAACATCAGACAGAACGCGGAAATGAAGAAGCCGTCCTTCAGCGTCGCATAAGGCGTGAACGGAACCGTGTCGCGATCACCCTTCGGCTCGATGCCGGCCGGGTTGTTCTGGCCGACGACGTGCAGCGCCCAGACGTGCAGCACGACCACGCCGGCGATCACGAACGGCAGCAGGTAGTGCAGCGAGAAGAAGCGGTTCAGCGTCGGGTTTCCGACCGAGTAGCCGCCCCACAGGAACGTCACCAGCGCTTCGCCGATGCCGGGGAAGGCCGAGAAGAAGTTGGTGATGACGGTCGCACCCCAGAAGCTCATCTGGCCCCACGGGAGCGTGTAACCAAGAAAGCCGGTCGCCATCATCAGCAGGTAGAGAATGACGCCGAGGATCCACAGCACTTCGCGCGGCGCCTTGTAGGAGCCGTAATACATGCCGCGGAACATGTGGATGTAGACGGCGATGAAGAACATCGACGCGCCGTTCGAGTGCAGGTAGCGCAACAACCAGCCGTAGTTCACGTCGCGCATGATGCTTTCGACGGAATTGAAGGCCATGGTCGCATGCGGCGTATAGTGCATCGCCAGCACGATGCCGGTGATGATCTGCACACCGAGCATGAACGACAGGATGCCGCCGAACGTCCACCAGTAGTTCAGGTTACGGGGCGTCGGATAGGCGATGAAAGAGGAATGGACCAGACCGGCGATCGGCAGCCGGCTCTCCATCCACTTCATAAAGCCGCTCTGCGGCTGGTAGGTCGAATGTCCGCTCATGCTCGAACCTTCAGAAATGTTATTCGCGGATCAGCCGATCCGGATCTTGGTGTCGGTGAGAAATGCGTAAGGCGGCACAGCGAGATTGAGCGGCGCGGGGCCCTGACGAATGCGGCCGGAGGTGTCGTACTGCGAGCCATGGCACGGGCAGAAGAACCCGTCATAGTTGCCCTGATGCGCCAGCGGGATGCAGCCGAGATGGGTGCAGATGCCGATCAGGACCAGCCACTGGTCGTGGCCTTCCTTGACGCGGGACTGGTCGGTCTGCGGATCGGGCAGCGACGCGAGGTCGACGCTGCGCGCTTCCTCGATCTCTTTCTTGGTCCGATGCTCGACGAAGATCGGCTTGCCGCGCCAGAACACCTTGATCACCTGGCCCTCGGTGATGGGGCTCAGGTCGACCTCGATCGGAGCGCCGGCGGCGATCGTCGAGGCATCAGGATTCATTTGCGAGATGAGCGGCACCAAAGCGGCCGCACCACCGACCGCGGCAACCGCGCCGGTGGCGATATAAAGAAAGTCGCGGCGTGTGTGGCCCGCGGAAGACACGGTCGTCACAGGTTTGACCCCCTGCTGTTTTGAGGCCATCCGCGGCTTTGAAACCGGAAGAACCCGGGGCTGGGAGCCCTAGGTCCGCACGACCGGGGCTCCATACTCGGAGCCCCACGAAGCGGCGAACGGATCAACGCCGCAACCCCGCTCGGAGCGGGTGCGGTAATTGATAACGGTTCTATTGGCACCCTTGCGGTGCAAGAGCAAGCCGGTTATCCGCGCCATGCCCAAAAGTTGCATAACTGCCCCCAATGCTTGGTCGAGACGTGGTTTTTGGGCTGTTTCGCCGCAGTTGGATTGGGGGCCAACCGACCACCGGACAATGCAGATCGCCCTCTACCAGCCGGACATTCCCCAAAACACCGGAACGATTCTGCGGCTCGCCGCCTGCCTGGGGGTGACGGCTCACATCATCGAGCCGGCGGGCTTCCCGATCACCGATGCCGCCTTCCGCCGGGCCGGGATGGACTACCTCGACCGGGTCGAGATTCGCCGGCATGTGACCTTCACCGCCTTCGAGGCCTGGCGGCAGGCGGCCGGTCACCGGCTGGCGCTGCTGACCACCGCCGGGGCGGCGCCTTATGTCGATTTCGCGTTCCGGCCCGACGACATCCTGCTGCTGGGCCGGGAATCCGCCGGCGTCCCGGACACGGTCCATGCGGCTGCCGATGCCCGGCTGACGATCCCGATGCAGTCCGGCTTGCGCTCGCTCAATGTGGCGGTGGCCGCCGCCATGGCACTAGGGGAAGCGCTTCGACAGACGAATGGATTCCCGCCCGATAGCTCGCAAAATGTCTAAACTCGCAACCATGACCTCGACCCTTCCCGACCCCGCCACCCTCGACCAGCTCAAGACCACCGCCCGCCAGTGGTTCGAAAGCCTGCGCGACGACATCTGCGCGGCGTTCGAGGCGCTGGAGGACGACCTGCCGCACGGCGCGCCACTCGCCGACCGGTCAGCCGGCCGCTTCGTCCGCACCCCCTGGCAGCGCAAGGACCACACGGGAAACCCGGGTGGCGGAGGCGTCATGTCGATGATGCACGGTCGCGTGTTCGAGAAAGTCGGCGTGCACTGCTCGACGGTGCATGGCGAGTTCTCGCCGGAATTCCGCAAGGAGATTCCCGGTGCCGATGCCGATCCGCGGTTCTGGGCGTCCGGCATTTCGCTGATCGCGCATCCGCAGAATCCCAATGTGCCAGCCGTGCACATGAACCCGCGATTTGTCGTGACGAGCAAAGCCTGGTTCGGCGGCGGCGCCGATTTGACGCCGGTGCTCAATGCGCGCCGCACGCAGGACGATCCGGACACGGCCGCGTTCCACGCCGCGATGCGCGAGGTCTGTGACCGTCACGCCGAGGTCGCGCCTTATGAGAAATTCAAAACGTGGTGCGACGAGTATTTCTGGCTCAAGCACCGCAACGAGCCGCGCGGCATCGGCGGCATCTTCTACGACTGGCTCGACAGCGGATCGCGCGAGGCCGACTTCGCCTTCACGCAGGATGTCGGCCGGGCATTCCGCGCGATCTATCCGGAGCTGGTGCGGCGCAATTACGCGACGCCATTCTCCGACGCGCAGCGCGAGGAGCAGTTGATCCGTCGCGGCCGCTATGTGGAGTACAATCTGCTCTACGACCGCGGCACGATCTTCGGCCTGCGCACCGGCGGCAATGTCGACTCGATCCTGTCGTCGATGCCGCCCGTGGTGAAGTGGCCCTAGCCACTACCCGCGCAGCGCCTGCACGATCATCGCCAGCGCGCCGATGACGACGACGGCGTCGAGCATCGCCGTGTGTACCTTCACCGGCAGATGCTCGACCAGCTTCCTGGCGAGGAATGCGCCGGGAAACGCGACCACGCCGATCAGCAGCGCGAGCGCGATCACCTGCGGCGTGATGATGCCGGAGAAGCCGAATATCGAGATCTTCACCACCGCCATGGCGATGGAGATCACCGCATCGGTCGCTACCACCGCCGCGCCTTCAAGGCCCGCTGCGAGCAGCAATGACACCAGAATGACGCCGGAGCCTGTCGTGCCGCCGGTCAGCAGACCATAGCCGGCCGCGCTCACGCCCAGTCCGGTGTCACCGAGCGTGACACTGCGCGCCTTGAGGATGCGCCGCAGCGGCACGCTCAAGGCAAGCATCGCGCCGATGACGATCAGCGCGCCGCGATTATTCAACAGCGTGTAGCCATAAGCGCCGACCACGCAGGTGAAACCGGCGATAAAGGTGACGAGCAGTGCGCGGCGGCCGTCAACGAAGCGATAGAAGGCGATTGCACGGCTGACATTCGTGAACAGCGCCGAGATGGCGATGATCGGCACCACCGGCGCCGCACCGACCATCGGCACCAGGACGAGCGGCATCAGCGCGCCGGTGCCATAGCCCGCGACCCCGCCGACCACCGACGCAAACAGCGCGGTGACGGCGACGAGCGCCAGTTGCAGAAATGAAATATCGGCGAGCGCGTCTGCCACGGCACGAGGTGTAATCGGGTTCGTGGAAACTGCCCAGCCGAATGTCGTCTGGATCCGCCCACATCCACCGCCGTCACAACAGTGCATGATCGGCCCGCTTCCGGCGCAGACCCCAGACGTCGCTGTCGCATTGACCGCACAGCAGCCTCCCGATCAAATCCGGAAGACCAATTCAGAAACAAATGCCACGGGGGCGCGGCGTGCGACTGAAAACCGGACTACTCTTCGCTATCGCAGCAATCCTCATGCCGCACGCGGCCGCGGCGCAGCAGGAGTGGCCGAGCCGCGGCATCACGCTGGTGGTGCCGTTTGCCGCCGGCGGCGGGACCGACGCCATCGCCCGCGTCATCGCCGAGAAGCTGGCGGCGCGGCTCGGGCAACCCGTGGTCGTCGAAAATAAAGCCGGCGCCGCGAGTGCGATCGGCACCGCCTATGTCGCGAAGGCCGCACCCGACGGCTACACGCTGCTGATGACCACCAGCAGCGCGCAGGTGATCCTGCCGCTGACGCAGCCCGCGGGCTCGCTCAACTACGATCCGGTGCGCGACTTCCGGCCGATCACACTGACGGCTACCCTGCCCAATCTTCTGGTGGTCAGCCCGAAGGTGCCGGCGAGCAATGTCGCCGAGTTCGTCGCCTATGCCAAAGCAAGACCGGGTCACATGTCGTTCGCATCGAGCGGCAACGGCACGATCACGCATCTGATCGGCGAACTGTTCAATGCCCGCGCCGGGATCGAAGCGGTGCATGTACCCTATCGCACCGGCGCGCAGGCCGCGCCCGACACGATGGAGGGACGCGTCCACTATCAGTTCGACAACATCATCTGGACGCTGCCGATGGTGCGCTCGGGCCAGCTTCGCGGCCTCGCCATCACTTCGCGCGAGCGCTCGCAGCTTGCACCCGACATTCCGACGGTTGCGGAATCAGGACTGCCCGGCTTCGAAGGCATCACCTGGCTCGCCCTCGTCGCACCAGCGAAGACGCCGGACAACGCGATCACGCGGCTCGACACCGAGGTCGCGGCCGTCATCAAGGATCCCGACACGGTCAGGAAAATGGCATCCGCCGGCGCGGAGCCGCCGATCACGTTCGGGCCGGAAGGTTATCAGGCGCTGCTGTCGGAAGACATTGCACGCTGGAAAGCTGTCTTCGACGAAGGAAAGATCAAACTGAAATGAGTTTCCGTTCTCTCGTTGCCTCCGAACGCCCGCTGGTGATCCCCGGCGCCTACGACGCCATCAGCGCACGCCTGATCGAGCGCGCCGGTTTCAAAGCCTATTTCACCGGCGGTTTTCCGATGATCGGCGCGCGCTGGGGTCTGCCCGACATCGGGCTGGCGCAACTCGGTGAACTGTCGCTCGCCGTGCGCGATGTGACGCAGGCCTCGTCACTGCCGTTCATGGTCGACGGCGACAACGGCTATGGCGACGTCAAGAACGTCGTGCATACGCTGCACACCTACGAACGGCTGGGCGCAGGCGCGATCATGCTCGAGGATCAGGTCGCGCCAAAACGCTGCGGCCACATTGCCGGCAAGGATATCGTCCCCGCGTCGGAAATGATCGCCAAGATCCGCGCTGCCGCGCAGAACCGCATGAACCCCGACACTTTCATCCTTGCCCGCACAGACTCGCTCGACGACGCCGGGCTAGATGAAGCCTATCGCCGCGCGGAAGCCTATCTCGCAGCCGGTGCCGATGGACTATTCATCGAGTCG
>JBQCFU010000470.1:0-6074 GCA_051958775.1 Pseudolabrys sp. | reverse complement strand
ATGATACGGCCGCCGCGTGGCGACTGATCTTTCATGATCTTGATGGCTTCCTGCGTGCAGACGAACATGCCTGTCAGGTTGGTCGAGACCACCTGCTGCCAGGTGTCGAACGGCAGCTCTTCGAGCGGCACCGCCGGCGCGCCGATCCCGGCATTGTTGAACAGGACGTCGAGCCGGCCGAAGCTCGACTGCACGGTCTTGAACAAGGCGAGGATGGAGTCGCGGCTGGCGACGTCGGTCGGCACCACCAGCGCCTGCGTGCCGGCGGCCTTGACGGCGGCGGCGGTTTCCTCGAGCGGCTCCTGGCGGCGTCCGGCCAGCGCGATGCTGTAGCCGGCCTGTGCCAGCGCCAGCGCCACCGCTTTGCCCACGCCGGTGCCTGCGCCGGTCACCACCGCAAATTTCGACATGCCGTCCCCCTGTGAAGCTTTTCAGGGAAAGGAATATCACCTTGCCGCGCGACGCAAGCGGACAAACACGAATGTCGAAGGAGTGGATTAGCTGGCGAGCGCGGTTTCCGACGCGCTCAGGCGGTAGAGCTCCGGCCGGGCGAGGCGGGCGGAGATTTCGGCAGCGGGCACGGCGCGGCCGAACCGGTAGCCTTGCATGATGTGCACGCCGGCGGCGCGCAGGAACAGATGCTGGTCGGCGGTTTCCACGCCTTCCGCGGTGACCTTCATGCCGAGGCCGCGGCCGAGGCCGACGATCGCATGGACGATCGCGGCGGCGTCGGCGGTCTTTTCGATGCTGTCGACGAAGCTGCGGTCGATCTTGAGCTTGTCGAACGGGAAGTTGCGCAGGTACTGCAAGCTCGAATAGCCGGTGCCGAAATCGTCGAGCGCCAGCCGCACGCCGATATTCTTCAGACGGCGCATGGCTGTTTCCGCCAGATCGAAATTGCCGAGCAGCGTGCTCTCGGTCAGCTCCAGTTCGAGCCGGTTCGGATCGAGCTGCGTTTCGGCGAGGACGCGCTCGACCACCGAGACGAAATCGGCGCGGCGGAATTGCAGCGGCGAGACGTTGACGGCCACGGAGACGGCATTCCAGTCGCGCGCATCGAGGCATGCGCGGCGCAGGACCCATTCGCCGAGCTCGACGATGAGGCCGCTGTGCTCCGCCACAGGGATGAATTCGCTCGGCGGGATCGTACCGCGCACCGGATGGATCCACCGGCACAGCGCCTCCACGCCGACCATCCGCTCGCCGCTGGCGTTCACCAGGGGCTGGTACAGCAGCAGCAGTCCGTCGGATTCGATGGCGTGGCGGAGGTCGATTTCCAGGAGCTTGCGCGACGAGAGATCGGCGTCCATCTCGGCGTCGTACAGACAGGCGCGGTTGCGGCCTTCGTTCTTCGCGCGATACAGCGCCATGTCGGCATAGCGCAGAATGTCCGCGGCTGCGGTAACTCTTTCCTCGATCAGGGCAATGCCGATCGAAGCGCCGATGACGATGTTGTGGTTGCCGATGGCGTAGGGGGCGCACAGGGCCGCCAGGATGCGATTGGCGATGCTGGTGACGGTTTCGTTGCTGGAGAGCTGCGACAGTACGGCAAATTCGTCGCCGCCGAGGCGCGCCACCAGATCGATGCCGCGGTCACCCTGGCTGCGCAGCACCTTGGACAGCCGCAACGTCACGTTGCGGATCAACTCGTCGCCGATGTGATGGCCGAGCGTGTCGTTGACTTCCTTGAAGTGATCGAGATCGACGTAAAACAGCGCGGCCGGCTGGCCGCCGAGTTTGACGTCCTGGATGATCGTTTCGAGCCGTTCGGCAAAGAAGGCACGGTTGGGCAGGCCGGACAGCGGGTCGTGCATGGCAAGATGATGCAGCCGCTTTTCGCCGGCGACGATCGCCGCCGCCGTGCGGCGCATATAGCGCAGCACGAATGCAGCCAGCAGCGCAAAACCGGCGAGCGCCGTGGCGAGGAATGGGACGACGTTATTGACGATTTCCGCGCCAGGCTGATTGGGCGTCCATGCGAAATTGGCAATCAGGCGGCCGTTTTCGTCGGTGAGCGGATACAGGAAATCGCTCGAGGGCACGGCGCTGCCGTTGACGCGCCGCAGGTTGCGGATGCGCAGATGCGAAGCGATATCGCTCAGGACGTCCTGGTCGATGGTCTTGACCGAAACCGTCACCGGCGCGCTGGAGAACGCGCTGGTCTCGTCGACCGGCTGGGCTTCACCGCGGCCGACCACCACGGCGGCGATGATCGCCGGCCGGCTGAGGAAATTCTCGACCCGTACGGTGCGGTGCCGCTCGTCGGCGTTGACGCCATTATGCAGCGCTTGCAGCACCGGTGTCAGATCCGCCTGCGCCAGCGCGTTCCAGGCGGCATCGGGCCGGCGCCAGCGGCTGTGGCTGGAGATGATCTTGCCGTAGCCGTCGATCAGGAAGACGGAGTCATGATCGAAATAAGTGTCGAGCCAGGAGCCGAGCCGCTGCTCGGCCCAATCCGGGTTGAAATGCGTGCGCAGGTTGCGCACGGCGTCTTCCGACGAGGCGACGCTTTCCAGTTCGCGCAGGACCCGCGTACCATGGTTGCGGATCGCGCGTGCGAACATCTGGCGTTCGGTCTCGATCGAGATTTCATCGGCGCGCTGCGCCGAGGAAAGCACAGCGACGATGATGCACAGGATCGCGACGGCAACGATTACGCCAATCGGCACCACGACGCTCAACCGCGCGCGGTCCCAATTGTTGTAAGGCCGTGACCCTGGAAAAGCGGCGCGAGTCACTTTGGATCGATTACCCCTGGTTGCCCGGCGTCACGCTAGGGGCCAATTGCTTGCAATTGGTTGTCCAGTGAGCACAACGATAGCGCTGGAGGTAAAATCGTCGGCCCAATCAGCCAACAGCCTTAACGGCCGGTAAATTTACCTGCCGACGTCAGCGCTCCGGACCGTAGGGAGGCCGCGGAATGGCCATGTGCGCTGCCCGTAACGCCGCCGACCAGCGTTCGCGCAGGTCCTGGAAATAGGGCTCTCCCGGTTCGATCCGGTATTCGAGCTCCGGGCTGTAGACGTCGCGCCGCACCACCAGGAGGTCGATCGGCAAGCCGACGCTCAGATTGGAGCGCATCGTGGAGTCCATCGAGATCAGCCCGATCTTCAGCGCGTCATAAGGATCGGTCTCGTGAGCCACCGCGCGGTCGAGCACCGGCTTGCCGTATTTGTTCTCGCCGATCTGCAGATAGGGCGTGTCCGGCGTGCATTCGATGAAGTTGCCGGCCGGATAGATCATGTAGAGCTGCAGCGGGCCGCCCTTGATCTGTCCACCGAACAGGAATGCGACGTCATAATCGACGGCCGCGGCCTGCATCGCGTCGCCATCGCGCCGTGCAATCTGGCGGATGGCGCGGCCGATCCGCTGCGCCGCCTGATACAGCGTCGGCGCGTTCATCAGCGTTTCGCGTTCGCCGGTGTCCGGGTTTTCGAATCCCTCGGTCAGGCTGCTGCGGACCGACTGGCTGAACGACAGATTGCCGGACGAGGCCAGCGCGAGCACGCGCTCTCCCGGTTGCGAATAGACGTGCAGCTTGCGGAACGTCGAGATGTTGTCGACGCCGGCATTGGTGCGGGTGTCCGCGACCATGATCAGCGCGTCCCGCACCAGAATTCCGCAGCAATAGGTCATACGCCCGTCAATTCGGCAGAAGGTCAAAAGTTGCGGCGGTTATAGCGGCTGATCCACGGTTGGGGCAATGCGGCGGGCGCGGTCAG
The DNA here is from genome assembly GCA_051958775.1 of Pseudolabrys sp. Lineage (GTDB taxonomy): Bacteria > Pseudomonadota > Alphaproteobacteria > Rhizobiales > Xanthobacteraceae > Pseudolabrys. The sequence continues at coordinate 2,352 of JBQCFU010000470.1, read as the reverse complement.
TCCTGGATCTGTTGGCGCGACTGCGCCACCGCGACGGCAACCTTGAGCGCTTCGCCGGAGCCGCCGATCCGCGACCCGCGCACCGGCGAGGCGCCGAGATAGTCGAGCCCGATGGCGACCCGCACATAGGCGTCGGTCGCGGAAACCCCGTTGGCCGGGTCGAACGCGACCCAGCCCAGGTCTGGCACATGAGCCTCGACCCATGCGTGACCGGCCTCTTGCTGTAGCGCGTCGTCGCTGCGCGCGAGATGGCCGCCGACATAGCGCGCCGGGATGCCGAGCAGGCGACTGGCGCTGAGAAAGATATGCGCAATGTCCTGGCAGACGCCGCGCTTCAATGCGAAGGCTTCGCCCGCGGTCGTGGTGGTCGAGGTCGGATCGATGTCGAACACGATGTCGCGATTGAGCCGTGTCAGCAGCCGGTGCAGGAGCGGCAGCGCGGCCGGGTCGCCGGCCTCGCGAAGCTCGGCCGCAAATTGACGGATCGCTGCGTCGGGTCTGGTCAGATCGGTTTCGCGCAGGAAAAACTGTGGTGGAAACCGCTCGACGGCGTTGCGGACGATGCCATGGGTATCCTGGGTGTCGACTTCACCGCTGACGGTGATGACGAGCTCCTGCAACGGACCGTCGGCAGTGAAGGTTTGGGTGAGGTTGCCGTAAGCATCCTCGTGCTCATGCAGCGTACAGTCTTCCGATAGCTCGACGCGCCAGCGCACCACATGCTGGCCGTCATGGTTGCGCGGCGTCAGCCGTAGGATCTGCGTCACCGCCGCCGGCGGCGTGTCGTAGCGGTAGGTGGTGTGGTGCGAGATGCGGAGCCGCATGTGCTGATCGGGATTGTTGCGCGTCAAAGCGTCAGGACAGGAATTGCTGGTTGATCGCGTTGTTCAACTGGTTGTTGTCGCGGATGAACCCGCCGATGAATTCGTGCAGGCCGCGCTGGAACACGGCATCGATCTTGCTGTTCTGCAAGCCGGTGCGGATGCTGCGCGCCTTGCGTTGCGCCGGCCCGATACGGCCATAGGCGTTTCCGATCGCATCGAGATTACGCACGGTCGCCTCGTAGCAGGAGGCCAGAGAGCGCGGCATTTCCTCGCGCATGATCAGCAGATCGGCGATCAGCCACGGTTTGAGATTGTCGCGATAGACCCAGTGGTAGGAGGTCAGCGCCGAGACGGAGCGCAGGATTGCCGACCACTGGAAATAGTCGAGCGGGCCGCCGACGCGCTCGTTGTCCGGCAGCAGCACATGATATTTCACATCGAGAATGCGCGCGGTGTTGTCGGCGCGCTCCACGTAGACGCCGAGGCGGGAAAACCAGTAGGCGTCGTTGCGCAGCATCGTGCGATAGGCGGAGCCGTCGTAGCGCAGCGAAGATTCCTGCACCCACCGCAGGAAACGAGTGAGCTCCTCCCGGCTCGATGCTCCATTGCCGTAGTGGCGTAGCTCGAGCCACATGCCGTTGATCGAATCCCACATCTCCATGGTCAGTGCCGTGCGCACCGCGCGTGCATTGCTGCGTGCCTGTTCGAGACAGCTACGGATCGACGACGGATTGTCGGGAGAGAATGCGAGGAAATTGATGACGGCGTCTTCGGTCGCTTCCTTGTGATGTTCGGCAAAGGCGGCGGCGCAGCCCGCGGTGGCGATGGCGCTTTCCCATTCGTTGCTTTCGCCGACATAAGCGAGCGGCAGCGCGGTGAGCCGTTGCGTTGCTTCGATGATGCGGGCGAGGTATTCGGCGCGCTCCACATAGCGCGACAGCCAGTACAGATTGTCCGCGGTGCGCGACAGCATGTCAGTTGTCCAGTATCCAGGTATCCTTGGTGCCGCCGCCCTGACTGGAGTTCACCACCAGCGATCCCTCCTTGAGCGCGACGCGCGTCAAGCCGCCCGGGACGATCCGTGTGCCGCGCCGGCCGGTGAGCACGAACGGCCGCAGATCGACATGGCGCGGCGCGATGCCGCCTTCGATGCAGGTCGGGCAGGTGGACAGGGCGAGCGTCGGCTGCGCGATGAAATTGTCGGGTGCGGCTTTCAGTTTGGCACGGAACTGTTCGACCGCGACCTTGCTCGCGGCAGGCCCCACCAGCATGCCGTAGCCGCCGGAGCCGTGCACTTCCTTCACCACCAACTCTTCGAGATGATCGAGCACATAAGCGAGGTGGTCATCCTCGCGGCAGCGCCAGGTCGGCACGTTTTTCAGCAACGGCTCCTCGCCCAGGTAGAATTTTACGATCGCCGGCATGTAGCTGTAGACCGCCTTGTCGTCGGCGATGCCGGTGCCGACCGCATTGGCGAGGGTGACGTTGCCGGCCTGGTAGGCTGACATCAGGCCGGGCACGCCGAGCG
>JBQCFU010000469.1:0-2550 GCA_051958775.1 Pseudolabrys sp. | reverse complement strand
GCTCAACCGCGCTGCGGCGATGGTCGACGGCGCCTATGATCTCATCAATCGCGAACTGCGCCCCGGCGTGCGCGAGAACGACATCGTCGCCGAGGTCAATAAGTTCCTCTACACCCATGGTTCGGACGACGTGGAGGCGATCAACGCCATCTCCGGCGAACGCTGCAATCCGCATCCGCACAACTTCACCGACCGCATGATCCGCCCGGGCGACCAGGCGTTCTTCGATATCCTGCAGTCGTTCATGGGCGATCGCACCGGCGATTACCGGACGTTCAACGTCGGCCGTGCCACGCCGGCGCAGCACGACGCGTACAAGAAGGCGCGCGAATGGCTCGACAACGCCATGGTGCGGATCAAGCCCGGCGCATCGACCGCACATATCTGCGAAGCGTTCCCGAAGGCCGAAGAGTTCGGCTTCCCGGACGAGATGTCGGCGTTCGGTCTGCAGTTCGCGCACGGCCTCGGCCTCGCGTTGCACGAGCGGCCGATCATCTCCCGCGTGGTCTCGCTGGATCATCCGACCGAGATCAAGGAGGGCATGGTGTTCGCGATCGAAACCTATTGCCCGGCGACCGACGGCTATTCGGCGGCGCGCATCGAGGAAGAAGTGGTGGTCACCGACAAGGGCTGCCGCGTGATCTCGCTGTTCCCGGCGGAAGAGCTGCCGATCGCCAACGGTTCGTGACCTTCCCCCGTTGCTACCGGGGGCGGGGGGCTGTGTCGCCGGCGCGCGACCTACAAGGATCAACCAGAAATGACTGACAAGAAACTCAAGCTTGGCTGGATCGGCGTTGGCCGCATGGGCTACCAGATGGCGGAGCGTCTGCTCAAAGCCGGACACGACGTGTCGATCTGGAATCGCACCAAGTCCAAAGCCGAGCCGCTCGCCAAGCTCGGTGGCAAGATCGTCGACAATCCGGTCGATCTCGCCGGCGTCGATGTGCTGTTCACCATCGTCTCGGCCGGACCGGACCTCGACGAGGTCTATTTCGGCAAGAACGGCATTGTCACCAATGCGAAAGGCGCATTGCCGAAAATCTTTGTCGACTGCTCGACCATCTCGGTCGAGGATTCGGTCAACATCTCGAAGCGGCTCAAGGAGCGCGGCATCGAACTCGTGGCCTCGCCGGTGTCCGGCAACGGCCAGGTGATCAAGGCCGGCAAACTGTCGGCGGTGGTCTCGGGTCCGGAAGCGGCCGCGAAGCAGGTGATGCCGATCATCGAGGTGTTCGCGCCGAAGGGCGTCTCCTATGTCGGCGAGGGCGATCTCGCCCGCATCTGCAAGATCGCGCACAACGTCATGCTCGGCGTCGTGATCGAGAACCTGATCGAGATCACGCTGCTCGCCAACAAGATGGGCGTGCCGCGCCACGCCTTCCTGTCGTTCATGAACAACGGCGTGATGGGCTCGATGTTCACAGCGTACAAGACGCCGGCGCTGGTCAATCTCGACTGGACGACGACGTTCACGCCGGAACTGCTGCGCAAGGATCTCGATCTCGGCCTCGAACTCGGCCGCGAGTGGGACGTGCCAATGCCGGTGACCGCGGCGACGCGCGAAGTGCTGCAGCAGCACATCGGCAAGGCGCTGTCGCAGCCGAACAGCAAGGACATCCTGGCGCAGGACTTCGCCAAGATGGCCGAGACCATGGCGGAACTGTCGGGCATGAAGCTCGAGAGCGAGAACAAGAACGTCGGCACCGGGCTGTAACGGTTACGGGAGAGAAGAGCGATGAAACCGATGGCACCGGGTGCTGTGGTGAACGACGATATCGGCGAGGAGAAGCGCCTCGCCCTTTATCGCTCGCAGATTCGTCTGCGCGAGGCCGAGCAGCGCGCCTTCGACCTGTTCCTGCAGAACCTGGTGAAAGGCACCAGCCATCTGTCGCTGGGGCAGGAAGCGGTTGCGGCCGGCTTCGCCGAAGCGATGCAGAAGGGCGATCTGTCGTTCTGCACGTATCGCGGGCACGCGCACACGCTGGCGCGCGGCGTTTCGGTGGAGAAGGTGCTCGGCGAACTGATGCAGAAGGACAACGGCCTGATGCGCGGCAAAGGCGGTTCGATGCATCTCACCTCGGAAGAGCACGGGGTGATGGGCTCCTACGCCATCATCGGCGCGCATCTGCCGATCGCCTGCGGCGCCGCGTGGCGCGCGCAGTATCGCGGCGACAAGGATGTGTCGGTCTGCTTCTTCGGCGACGGCACCACCAATATCGGCGCGTTCCACGAAGCGTTGAACTTCGCGGCGGTCTGGAAACTGCCGGTGGTCTTCGTCTGCGAAAACAACATGTACATGGAAAACACGCCGATCGGCGACGTCACGGCGGTGTCGAGCCCGGCGGGCGATCGCGCGGCGGCCTATGGCTTGCCGAAGATCGTCATCGACGGCAACGACGCGGACGTCGTTTACCGCGAAGCGCAGAAGGCATTCGCCAAGGCGCGTGCCGGCGAGGGGCCCTCGCTCATCGAGTGTCTGACCTATCGCCACAGCGGCCATTCGCGCGCGGACCCCGCCAAGTATCGGCCGGAAGGCGAGTTGGAGAAGTG
>JBQCFU010000468.1:0-2838 GCA_051958775.1 Pseudolabrys sp. | reverse complement strand
TGACGGCATGGCTCGCGCCCTCCTCGCCGTGGCGCGCGGCGCGCATCACGCTGTCTTCCTCGTTCTGCTCTTTCGCGAGGACGTTCGAGACCCGGCCCTGCAGCGGCTTCGGCACGCCATAAACCAGCGCCCAGTAGACCTTGCGCGCGGAGCGCGAGCGGAACGTCTTCGACAGCGCAGCCGCGGCGAAGCGGGTCTTGGCCACCAGCAGACAGCCGGCCGTGTCCTTGTCGAGACGATGGACGAGACGCGGCCGCTGTGCGTCGCGACCCTGCCCCTGCAACGCGCCGAGCATGCCGTCCACATGGCGCGTGGTGCCGGAACCGCCCTGCACGGCGAGGCCGGCCGGCTTGTTCAGCACGAGCACGTCGTCGTCTTCGTAGAGCGTGATCTCACGGAGGAATGCGCGATCGCGCAGATCAGCCGGCGCATCGCCGCGCGGCGTCGGCGCCTCGACCTTGAGCGGCGGGATACGCACGCTCTGGCCGCGCGCGACCCGCGCCTTCGGCTCGGCGCGCTTGCCGTCGACCCGCACCTCGCCTTTGCGAATGATGCGCTGGATGTGGCTGAACGACAGGCCGGGAAACCGCGCCTCGAAGAACCGGTCGAGACGCATCCCATCCTCGTCGCCGCTGACCATCACAGTCTGGACGCCGGCAGATTCGAAGGTGGGAAGCGGAGCCGCTTTGGGCTCGACGATGTCGTGCATCGCCACGTCGCGTTCCCGCGGCCGGTTCGGCGCTCGATCGCGGCCGCGTGGTACATGCCGGTCGTCCCGCTGGAAGCGTTCGCCACGATCATCGTCGCGACGCGGTCCGCGCGAACGGGGCGCGGGCTTGCCGCCGGACCGCTCACCGCCAAATGCGCGTTCGCCGAACTTGCCGCCGCCGGGTTTACGATCCCCCGGTTTGCGCTCGCCGAACGAGCGCCCTCCGAACTTGCGCTCGCCCGACCTGGAGCCACCCGACTTGAAATCAGACGACTTGCGCTCGGCGAACCGTCGCTCGCCCGTCCCGGGGCCGGTTCTCTCCGCTTCGAATGCGCGCCCTTCAGACCTGTGTCCTCCGGACTTGCGTCCCTCGAACTTGCGTCCCCCGACCTTGCGCCCTTCGAAGTTGCGCTCCTCGAAGTTGCGGCCGCCCGATCTCGGACCTGCGAATTTGCGCTCGTCCGATGCGCCGCCCCGCGATGGCTTGTTCGCGGCAAATTTGCCGCCGCGGCGCTCGTCATCACCGCCACGGCCGCCCTGCTCAGCCTTGCGGACCTCGCGCCAGCGCTTGGTCTTCTTGCGTGCGTGCGGATCGGATCCGCCGCGTCCTGATCCTTTTCCCGAGCCTTTTCCCGAACCGGGGCGCGATGTCTTCATGGCGTCTTGTTGTCCGTCGGATGCTTCATGAGCATCGCTTGAGCAGCGTGGCGGGCCCGCGATTCCAGCTCGCCTTCATGCGGTTGCCGCTGGCCTCCAGCGTGACAGGCGTCGCCCGGTCGCCCTGGTTCCAGCAATGGGCCTCCATATGGACTGCCTTGCCGGTCTTGTACATCCGGCCGATGCGGCAGAAGCCGTCATACCAGACGACCGCATAGGACGTGACCATCAAGGCTGTGTCCGCGGCGGTCGAACCGGACCACGACGAACACGCGGCCTCGCTCACACCCCAGCGGCCCCGCGTCTCGTCCTCGGCGGCCCGCGCCGGCCATGTCGCCATCGTCAACGCCACCAAAGCCAACCCCAAAGCCCGCGTCATTCGCCCCCGCCCTTATTCTTTGTTCCGTTCGGCGCGCAGCTTGGCCCAGTAGTCGAGCCGCTTCCTGATCTCGCGCTCGAAGCCACGCTCCGGCGGGTCATAGAACTGCTGCCGCCCCATCGCTTCCGGGAAGTAGTCCTGCCCGGAGAACGCCTCGTCCTGATCGTGGTCGTAGGCGTAACCGCGGCCGTAGTTTTCCTGCTTCATCAGCTTGGTCGGCGCATTGAGGATGTGCTTTGGCGGGACCAGCGAGCCGTTCTCGCGCGCCGCGCGCATCGCCGCGCCATAGGCGACATAGCCAGCGTTCGACTTCGGCGCAGTCGCCACATAGATCACCGCCTGGGCGATGGCGAGTTCGCCCTCGGGCGAACCGAGGAAATCATAGGCGTCCTTGGCGGCGTTGCAGATCACCAGCGCCTGCGGATCGGCAAGGCCGATATCCTCCACCGCCATGCGCACGACGCGGCGCGCGATATCGAGCGGATCCTCGCCGGCATCGAACATGCGCGCGAGATAATAGAGCGCGGCATCGGGATCGGAGCCGCGCACCGACTTATGCAGCGCGGAGATCAGGTTGTAATGGCCGTCCTGCGACTTGTCGTAGATCGGCGCGCGGCGCTGCACGATCTCCTGCAATTGCGCCGGACCGAACACCTCGCCCTTGCGCGCGGCGCGCCACACCTCTTCAGCCAGCGTCAGCGAGGCGCGGCCATCGCCGTCGGCCATCCCGACCAGCATGGCGCGGGCCTGCGCATCGAGCGGCAATGGCTTGCCCTCGATCTCTTCTGCGCGTGACAGAAGCTTGCCGACCGCCTCCGCATCGAGCGATCGATACACGAGCACGAGCGCGCGGGAGAGCAACGCGGCGTTCAGTTCGAACGACGGATTTTCCGTGGTCGCGCCGACGAGGACCACGGTGCCGTCCTCCATCACCGGCAGGAACGAGTCCTGCTGCGCGCGATTGAACCGATGCACCTCATCGACGAACAGCAGCGTGCCGATTCCGGTCTCGCGCCGTGCGCGGGCGGCGTCGAACACTTTCTTCAGATCGGCGACACCGGAGAACACCGCGGAAATCTGCTCGAAATGCAGC
>JBQCFU010000467.1:0-4085 GCA_051958775.1 Pseudolabrys sp. | reverse complement strand
TCGTCGACAAACGAGCCTACCGGCTGCAACTCACGGCAGCGGGTGAAGGCATTCTGCGCGAACTTACCGCCTGCGCGCAGGCGCACGATCACGATCTCGACGTGATCGTTGGGCGACAGCGCCCCGCAGTGCTGCGCGCGCTCAAGCGCATCGTCGACACACTCGGCGGCTAAGGCGGCGTCAGGCTTCGCCGCGGAACAGCTTCGCCAGATTATCCGGGATCGGTTTCGATTTGATCTTCGACGGATCGTTCGGATCGCGGCCGACCCAGACACGCTTTTCGAAGCCTTCCACCGTCACCTTGCCGTCTTTGACGATGCGGTGCGTGATGTCGAAGCTCGACGTGCCGACACGGGTGAACTCGGATTCGATCGTCACCGTGTCACCGAACCGGTTGGGGCTGTGGAATTTGCCCTGCGTATCCACCATCGGATAGCCGGCCACATCGTACTCTTTAAAGAGCTGATATTTGGTGAGCTTGCTCGCGGCCGAGATCAGCATCGTCGTCGAATGATCGAACATCGCGAAGTAGCGCGGATAGAACACGATCTGCGCGGGATCGCAGTCGCCCCATTCGATCATGAAGGTGCGGGAGTTCTTGAGCATGCGGTCATTCCTCAGCGGCGGATGGCCACCACTATAGCGACCCCGCGCGACGACAACAGGGTGGTCGGCTGACGAGATGCCCTATCGCGGAGCCATGCGCAGCGCGCCGTCGATCCGGATGTTCTCGCCGTTGAGATAGCCGTTCTCCACCATGTGCTGCGCCAGTGCCGCATATTCCGCCGGCTCGCCGAGCCGCTTCGGGAACGGCACCGAAGCGCCGAGCGAATCCTGTGCCTCCTGCGGCAGCGCACGCAACATCGGGGTGCCGAAGATGCCGGGCGAAATCGCTAGAACGCGAATGCCGATTTGCGCGAGCTCGCGCGCGGCCGGCAAGGTCAGCGCGGCGACGCCGCCTTTCGACGAAGCATAGGCGGCCTGGCCGACCTGTCCTTCATAGGCCGCGACCGACGCGGTGTTGACGATCACGCCGCGTTCGCCGTCGACCGGCTCCAGCGTCTGCATCGCCGCGGCGCAGAGCCTCAGCATGTTGAAGGTGCCGATCAGATTGATCTTCACCACCTTCTCGAAATCCGCGAGCGGCTGCGGCCCGTCGCGGCCGACGATGCGCTTGGCCGGACCGACGCCGGCACAGTTGATGAGGATGCGCGCCGTGTTGTGGGCGGAAGCTGCCTCGGCGATGGCTTCCTCGGCGCTCTTCGCGTCGGTGACGTCGCAATAAACGGCAATTGCGCCGATCTTCGCTGCCACCGCAGTGGCTGCGTCCTTGTTGACGTCGAGGATCGCCACGCGTGCGCCGGCCTTGGCGAGCCGTTCCGCCGTCGCGGCGCCAAGCCCCGAGCCGCCGCCAGTGACGATCGCCGCATGTCCCATGATCTTCATGATGCTGTGTCCGTGTCAGTCTTCGATGGAAATGACATGCGCCGGGCGCGGCGCGCGATAAAGGTCTTCGACCAGTTCGGCGCGGTGCCGCAACACGGCGCGCTGGTTGATCGAGCCTTTGTCGGTTGCCTCGCCGACATCGAGCGAGGGCGGCGCTTCGAGCAGGATGGCGCGGCAAATCCGCGTCGATGAGCCGGTGCTGCGTGCTGCGAGTGCCGTCAGCAAGGTGCCGAACTGGGACCGCACGCGTGCATCGGCGAGCACCTGTGACGGTGGGGCGTCGGCGGCGATGCCGTCGCACAGTGCGCGGCAGGCGGCCACATCGGGAAAGATCAGCGCTGTAAGGTCGTCGCGGTTCAGTCCGGCGAGCACCACATCGCGCACCAGCGGTGTGAAGTGTTCGATGAAGGCGCCACGCAACGGCCCCACGCTGACCCAGGTGCCCGTGGCGAGCTTGAAGTCTTCGGCAAGCCGTCCGTCGAACAGCAGACCTTTCGCCGCATCAGCGGCATCGGCAAATTTCAGCGCGTCGCCGAGCTTGTAATAGCCTTCCTCGTCGAAGGTCTCGCGCGTCAGCGCATCCTGCCGCCAGTAGCCGGGCGTGATGTGCGGGCCGCGCAGGCGTGCCTCGAGTTTGTCCTCGGTCGGCACCAGCTTGAGGTCGACGCCAGGGAACGGCAAGCCGATATTGCCGGGATGCGCGGACTCGAATGTCCGCAGCAGCGAGGCGGGTGCTGTCTCGGTGGAGCCGAGCGAGGTGACAAACAGAATCCGCTCACCAGTCACGTCCGCCGACAGCGCCTCGTATTCCTCGGCGACTGCCTGGCTCAAACCTGCCCCGGCGTAGAAGAGAAGCTTGAGCCTGCTGAAGAAGGTTTCGCGCATCTGCTTGTCGTTGCGCAGAAACGGCAGCAGTTCCTCGTAGCCTTTCGGCACGTTGAAATAGATCGTCGGTGCAATCTCGCGCAGGTTACGCGCGGTCTTCGGTGCGCCGGCCGGCGTCGGATTGCCGTCGTCGAGATAGAGCGAGCCGCCGTTGGCCAGCACCATATTGAAGTTATGGTTGCTGCCGAAGGTATGACTCCATGGCAGCCAGTCGAGCACCACCGGCGACGCATCGGTGAGAAACGGCATGCCGGTTTGCAGCATCGCCTGATTGGCGCACAGCATGCGCTGCGTGTTGATGACCCCCTTCGGCTGGCCGGTGGAGCCGGAGGTGAACAGGAATTTGGCGATGCTGTCGGGTCCGACCGCCGCGTGAGCGCGGTCTACGGCATCGTCGTTGCCGCTGGCAGTCAGCGCCGCGAAAAGTGTCGCATCGGCAAGATCCGCGGGGCGTGCAACGACGCGTTCGATTCCGTCGGGCACCACGGCAAGCGCACGGCGAAAGAGGCTCGCGTCGCTGGCGTAGACGAGGCCAGGTGTCAGCAGATCGAGGATGTAGCGCAGCTTGCCGAAGTCCGACGACATCAGCGAATAGGCCGGCGAGATCGGCGCGTAGGGCACGCCGATCATCATGCAGGCCAGCGATAGCAGTGCCTGTTCGATGTCGTTGCCGGACAGGATGGCCACCGGACGATCGGGCGAGAGATTCCGGGTGAGCAGGCCCTGGGCGATGCTGCGCACCTGCGCCAGCGTGTCGCGATAGGTGAGTGTGCGCCAGCCGCTCTCGGCATTCCGCTGTGCGAGATAGAGGCGATCCGGTGCTTCGCGCGCCCAGCGTTCGAGGTGCAGCGTGATCTTGTCCGGATAGGCCGGCAACGGATCGACGCAACGCATCAGGACCGCACCGTCGGCGCGGCGCGTGATGTCTGGCCGCAGCGTGCCGAGCCGGACCGGTCGCAGTGGCGCGCGCGCCGGCCACGCCTCAATGCCCAAGGATGCCATCGCCTTCGTGTGCCATCGCTTTGCGTTTCGCTTGTTCCGCCGGCCGGTGGCTCAGCGATTGTTGTTGTTGACAACAATCTGCCCAGTCCGCCCCGCCGTCAAGACCTGGGGTCGGGTCAGAGGACCTCGTGGATATGGAGTTCGACCGCCTGCGCCAGTCGTGCGCCACGGGCGATGGCGAGGATATTGTTGAGCCAGCCGTGCGTGGTGTCGGCGGTCTCGAACCGCATCACGGTACGAAAATAATATTGCGCGGGATCGACCGGTTCGCCGCGCGCCAGCGCGGCAAGAACCTCCGGTGGGCCGTGGCGCAAGCCTTCGCTCGACACGAGGATATGCGCGCCGTTGTCGGCGACGATGGTGTAGCGCGCCTGGATGTCCGCGGTGCCGTCGGCGCGGATCAGTTGCCAGTCGGCGCCGCCGCGCAGCACGCGGCCGGTCAGTTTCGGTCCGCTGACGGTTCCGCCGATAATGTCGATCACGCGGCGTTCGCCGTAAGGTGTCGCACCGAACGGCAGAATGGGCGCAAGATCGGCGCGGATGGTGAAGATGGGTTGCGGCGACAGCATGATGTCGCATTTGACCCGTTCCAGGGACGCTCGTAAATACGGGTCCGCTCGTTGAGCTCTCGTCCCTGGTGTCGTGGGGGGGGAATAATTTTGGGAAAATATACTGGCAGAATATAACTAAAAAAATAAAAAAAAAAAAACAAAAAAAGAAGGATGAAAAATTAAATTTATTTAAGAATGTAA
>JBQCFU010000466.1:0-6389 GCA_051958775.1 Pseudolabrys sp. | reverse complement strand
TGATGGCCCACCAGGTGGTGGTTGTTGCCTATTTTAAGCCGCCCCGCCTCCTGGCGGTGGCTGTGCTGGGGGGGGGCGGCCCGGCCGGATGTGAACATGATCCGCGCCGGGCCATTCGCAGGGCCCGTCGGCGCGCCGATCAGACCGACGACGCGACGCGCGATCGCCGGCGCGGGATCGATCCAGTCGACGGACCATGGCGCGAGCGCCGCGAGACGATCGAGGAGCAACGGATAATGCGTGCAGGCGAGCGCCACCGTATCGGTGCGCCGCCCGTCGCGTTCGATAAAGCAGGGCGCGATCTCGGCGCGCAGCTCCGCATCGGTGGCTGGCGTGCCCTTGAGCTCGGCTTCGGCGAAGGCGGCAAGCCGCGCCGCGCCGACCAGCGTCACGTCGCAATCCTGCGCGAATTCCCGAATGAGACTTCGCGTGTATTCGCGCGCCACCGTCGCCTCGGTGCCGAGCACGGAAACGAGCTTGCTGCGCGAGCCGGCGCAGGCGGGCTTGATCGCCGGCACGGTGCCGACGAACGGCACGGCGAATGCGGCGCGCAGCGGCGCCAGCGCCAGGGTCGAAGCGGTATTGCAGGCGATCACGACGAGATCAGGCTGCCAGGTGGCGATGGCGTCGCCGATCACTGCGAGCACGCGCTCGACCAGTTCGGCTTCCGGGATGCGGCCATAGGGAAACCGCGCATCGTCGGCGAGATAGACATAGCGGGCGTCGGGGCGCGCCTTCACCGCCTCGCGGAACACGGTGAGGCCGCCGAGGCCGGAATCGAAGACGAGAATCGTCGGATGATCTGCGCGGGGCATCTGATGGATTCGCAATGGCATCAGATAAGCCCGCCTGCGGCATCCTGACAATGGGGCCGCGGATCGGGCCTTAGAGGGGGCCATAGAATTGCCTGCCTCCTGCGTTGTCTCTTTCAGGATGGCGATCTGGCGACCGAGGGTGGACATGCGATTGAGAACAAGCGGCTTGGCGGGCGCTCTGTTGCTGGCTGGCGCGAGTGTGATCGGCGCGAATGCGGCGGATGCCGCGACCGTGCGCGCCGAACTCAATCTCCGTGCGGGACCGGGAACCGGCTACGGCGTGGTGGCCGTCATGCCGGCAGGCGCCGAGGTGGATGTGCGCGGGTGCTCCGGCGCGTGGTGCCGCGTCGCCTGGGGTTCGGCCGAGGGCTATGCCAATGCGGATTATCTGGTCGACGAACTGGACGAGGCGGATGCGCCGCCGCCGGCTGAGAGCGGGTCGCTGTTCAATTTCGGCGTCAGCACCTGGAGCTTTGGCTCGAGCGGAGATCACGGCTGGTCCAACCATCGAGGTTGGGACACGGACGGCGGCGCGTATAGGCAGGATCGCCGCTGGTAGCTTTAAGCGTCGACCCGCGCCAGCAACTGGCCGAGCAGCAGCAGGCCCTGCGGCCACAGGCCGAGCCGCGTCGCGGTGTTGATATGGCCGAGCTCGGGAATTTCGCAGTAGTCCGCGCGCCATGCGTTGGCGAAGAACTGCGCACGCTCGGTGTCGACATAAGGATCGTCGGTCGAGGCGACGACCAGCGCGGGCACCGGAAACGGCTTGAGCGGCATCGGCGCGAAGGGGCGCACGGTGTCCGGTGTGTTCTCCGGACGATCCACATCGGACGGCGCGCACAGGAACGCGGCCTTGATCCGGTCCGGTGTGTTGCGCGCCGCCCAGTGCGCGGCGAGCGACACCGACAGGCTGTGGCAGATCAGGATGGCCGGCCGCGTGCCGCCGGCGATCGCTGCGTCGAGCCGCTGCATCCAGGCCTGCGGGTTTGGCTCGTCCCAGTCGTCCTGGATGACGCGCGAAGCATTGCGCAGCGCCATACACCAGTATGACTGCCAGTGCTCGACGCCGGAATTGCCGAGGCCGGGCAGGACGAGGAAGTCGTAGTCGGCGGTGGCGTCGCGCATCGCGGATCAGCCGCCGAACACCCGCTTGAAGATCGTGTCGACGTGCTTGAAGTGATAGCCGAGGTCGAAATTGGCCTCGAGTTCCTTGTCGCTCATCTTGCCCTTCACGTCGGGGTCGGCCTTGAGGAAGGCGAGGAAGTCGCCTTCGCCGCGCCACACGCGCATCGCGTTGCGCTGGACGATGCGATACGCGTCCTCGCGCGAAATGCCCTTCTGCGTCAGCGCGATCAGGATGCGCTGCGAGTGGATGAGGCCGCCGAGCCGGTCGAGGTTCTTCTGCATGTTCTCGGGATAGACGAGGAGCTTGTCGATCACGCCGGCGAGACGGTTGAGCGCGAAGTCGAGCGTCACGGTGGCGTCGGGGCCGATCATGCGTTCGACCGAGGAGTGCGAGATATCGCGCTCGTGCCAGAGCGCGACGTTCTCCATCGCCGGCAGCGCATAGGCGCGCACCATGCGGGCGAGGCCGGTGAGGTTTTCCGTGAGCACCGGATTGCGCTTGTGCGGCATCGCCGACGAGCCCTTCTGGCCGGCGGAGAAGTATTCCTCGGCCTCCAGCACCTCGGTGCGCTGCAGATGGCGGATCTCGGTGGCGAGCCGTTCCATCGACGAGGCGATGACGCCTAACGTCGCGAAGAACATCGCGTGGCGGTCGCGCGGGATCACCTGCGTCGAGACCGGCTCAGGGGTGAGGCCCATCGCCTTCGCCACATGCTCTTCGACGCGTGGATCGATCTGCGCGAAGGTGCCGACCGCGCCGGAGATGGCGCAGGTGGCGATGTCCTTGCGCGCGGCGATCAGCCGTTCCTTGGCGCGCGAGAATTCCGCATAGGCGTAAGCCATCTTCAGGCCGAAGGTCACCGGCTCGGCATGAATGCCGTGCGAGCGGCCGACGCTCGGAGTCAGCTTGTGCTCATATGCGCGACGCTTCAGCGCCTCCAGCACCTTGTCGAGATCGGCGAGCAGGATGTCGCTGGCGCGCGCGAGCTGCACATTGAGGCAGGTGTCGAGCACGTCCGACGAGGTCATGCCCTGATGCACGAAACGCGCTTCAGGGCCGACATGCTCGGCGAGGTGGGTCAGGAAGGCGATGACATCGTGCTTCACCTCGGCTTCGATCGCGTCGATGCGCGCGGTGTCGAACTGCGCGACCTTGCCCTTCTCCCAGATGGTCTTCGCCGCATCCTTCGGGATGATGCCGAGGTCGGCCATGGCGTCGGCGGCATGCGCCTCGATCTCGAACCAGATGCGGAAGCGGGTTTCCGGCGACCAGATCGCCGTCATCTCGGGGCGGGAATAGCGTGGGATCATTGCACTACCGTTTTTCCTGTCATGGCCGGGCTTGTCCCGGCCATCCACGTCTCAGTTGTCGTCAACGGGACATAAGACGTGGATGCCCGGCATGAAGCCGGGCATGACGGTTGAGAGAGTCGTCGTTTTTCACGCCACTTCTCCGCGCGCCGCAGCGGCGGCATTGCGGATGGCGCTGATATTGGCGCGGTACTTGTCGGCGCCGCCCTTGAACACGGCGGAGCCGGCCACCAGCACATTGGCGCCGGCGGTGATCACTTGCGGTGCCGTTTCCGGGGTGATGCCGCCGTCGACTTCGATGTCGATCGGGCGGTCGCCGGCCATGGCGCGCAGGTCGCGCACCTTCTGCACGGCGGCAGGAATGAACGCCTGACCGCCGAAGCCGGGATTGACCGACATGACGAGAATGAGATCGACCAGGTCGATGACGTTCTCGATGGTCGACACCGGCGTGCCGGGATTGAGCGTGACGCCGGCCTTCTTGCCGAGCGCACGGATCGCCTGCAGCGAGCGATGCACGTGCGGCCCGCTCTCCACATGCACGGTGATGATGTCGGAACCGGCCTTGGCGAAGGCTTCAAGATAGGGATCGCAGGGCGCGATCATCAGATGCACGTCGAAGGTCTTGGTGGTGACCTTGCGCAGCGCCTTCACGACGTCCGGACCGATGGTGATGTTGGGGACAAAGTGGCCATCCATCACGTCCACATGGATCCAGTCGGCGCCGGCGGCTTCGACCGCGCGGATCTCGTCGCCGAGCCGCGCGAAGTCGGCGGCGAGGATCGAAGGTGCGATCGCAAGCGGGCGCAAGGCGGGCATTGACGGGGTCTCCAGGATGGGGTCCGGGTACCATGCCCGGTCCGCAGGGGCAACGACGCGGGGGCTGTTATCCCGGCGCCGCCAACCTGCCATTCTCCGGTGCAAGATGCGACGAATTCCCTCTCGCAGGGGCTGGCGGGAGGCATTATCTGCGGGATGTGGCCGGCCGGTAGCCGGCCGCTTTTTCTGAAGGTGACTGCTTATGGCGCGGACCGATGTTGCTGTTCTGGGGGCGGGGATCGTCGGCACGTCGGTGGCTGCGCATCTGGCGCGCCGGGGCCTGTCGGTGGCGCTGGTGGATCGCGCCGCCCCGGGGCAGGCCACGTCCTATGGCAATGCCGGCATCATCGAGGGACAGACGGTGTTCCCGCCGTCGTTCCCGAGCGATCCGATGGCGCTCTTGCGGATCGCGCTGAAGCTCGCGCCGGAAGCGAACTATCACCTCTCGTTCCTGCCGCGCGTGCTGCCGTGGCTGCTGCAGTTCCGCGCCAATTCAACCCTGCCGCGGCTGATCGAAACCGCGCATGCGATGCGGCCGCTGTTCTCTCATGCGGTGTCCGAGCATGAAGAACTGATGACGCTCGCCAATGCCGGGCGCTATCTCCGCAAGACCGGCTGGCTGAAGCTCTACCGTAATCCGAAGAGCTTCGATGCGCTGGCGCCCGAACTCGACCTCGCAGCGACATTTGGCCTGCATCCGCAGGTGCTCGACGTCGAAGGCGCGCAGCGGCTGGAACCATCGCTGCGACCGGTGTTCGAGAAGGCGGTGTTGTGGAGCGATCTCGCCAGCATCAGCAATCCGCTGGCGGTGACGAAAGCCTATGAGGCGCTGTTCGAAACGCTCGGTGGCATCATGCTACCGGGCGACGCGAAAAGCCTGCACCGCTCCGGCGGGCATTGGCGGCTCGATACCGAGGCCGGCGCGCTCGACGCCAATCATGTCGTGGTGGCGCTCGGACCGTGGGCGCCGGACCTGCTCAAGCCGCTCGGCATCGATCTGCCGTTCGGTTTCAAGCGCGGCTATCACCGGCACTATCATATGCTGAGCGGCGCTTCGCTGGAGCGGCCGATCCTCGATCTCGATCGCGGCTACGTCATCACGCCGATGGAGCAGGGCATTCGCCTCACCACCGGCGCGGAGTTCGCCGCGCGCGACGCATCGCCGACGCCGGTGCAGTTCGAGCGGCTGCTGCCCTCGGCGCGGGCGCTGTTTCCGCTCGGCGAGCCGGTCGATGGTGTCACGTGGCTTGGGGCGCGGCCCTGCATGCCGGACTCCCGTCCGGTCATTGGTAGAGCGCCGGGCCAGCCGGACATGTGGCTCGCGGTCGGCCATTCACACTGGGGGCTGACGCTCGGCCCCGCGACCGGGCGGCTGCTCGCCGAAATGATCACCGGCGCAACGCCGTTCTGCGATCCGACGCCGTATCGCGCCGAGCGTTTCCACTGATCGCCCCAACAGGAGAAAGACGGCATGAAGGACATGACCATCCGTCCGTTTCTGATGTTCGAAGGCAAGGCAGAGGAGGCGATGACCTTCTACACCTCGCTGCTTCCTGACGGCCGGATCGACGAGATCACGCGATACGATGCCGCCGGTCCCGGTGCTGCGGGCAGCGTCAAGGTCGCGACCTTCACCATCGCCGGCCAGAGCGTGATGTGCATCGACAGTCCGGTGAAACATGCTTTCACCTTCACGCCGTCATTCTCGTTCTTTGTGGAATGCCGCAGCGAGGACGAAATCCGCAATCTCGGAGAGAAGCTGCGCGAGAACGGTCAGGTGATGATGCCGCTCGACAATTACGGCTTCAGCAAGTTGTTCACCTGGGTCTCCGATCGCTACGGCGTATCCTGGCAGCTGACGCTCAACTAATCCACGTGCGGCGTGATCTCGCGGAAGTTGTAACAATCGCGGATCTCATGGTTGAAGAACGCGCCTTTTGACGACGCGGTGGCGAAGGCGCCGGCAACGTCCGGCGGCACCTCGAAATATTGATAGATGCGGCCACTGGTGAAGGTCACGGTCAGGCAGCGCTGCTGCGGATCGTAGCTGAGATCGGCAATCGCGGTTGATGGCATCGGCATCGCCCTGATGCGTTGTCTGCAGGACAACGCGCGAACGCGAATGCGGTTCGATCCGGCATCTCCTTCGAGGAGGTGCAGCACTTCTCGCGCTGTCATGCGCGGGCTCGACTCGCGCATCCAACTTTCGAGCAGAAATCTGGATTACCGGGTCTCGCCGCGAAAGCGGGGGGCCGGGCATGACCGATGGGAATCCGGGGTAACTCTCAGCGGTTGTGGAACTTTTCGCGCCCCCGGGGG
>JBQCFU010000465.1:0-3823 GCA_051958775.1 Pseudolabrys sp. | reverse complement strand
ATGGTGCAGGCCACCGGCACGCAAAGTTTCCAGCGGCTGGTGGACACTTACCTTCCCGGCGTCTGGGAGACCGTGCTGGTGCCGCTTCTGTCGGCTCCGAGCTGGGCCGTGCTCGGCGTACTCGGCATCCTGCTGATGCTGCTTGGCCGCCGCATGAAGCCACTGATCGGTTACGCCCGCTAAACGCAACTTCGGGTCATGCTCGCGCGCTCGTGACCGCGCGACGCCTCGACGAGCCTCAGCTTGTGACTGCGAAGCGTCGCGGGACATCCTATATTGGGGACCGAAACCCCGAACCCGACCGGAGGATGGCCATGTTCATGCTGCGCAAGAAGGTGGAAATGCCGACACGCGAGGACGCCCTGCCGGGCCGCGCGCAGGCGATCCCGACGGCGCGCACGCATTTCATCAATGGCCATGCGCTGAAAGGCCCCTATCCCGCCGGGCTTGCCACCGCGATGTTCGGCCTCGGCTGTTTCTGGGGCGCGGAGCGCAAGTTCTGGGAGCTTGGTGACGGCGTCTATGTGACGGCGGTCGGCTATGCGGCGGGCTACACGCCCAATCCGACCTATGAAGAAGTCTGCTCCGGCCGCACCGGCCATAACGAAGTGGTGCTGGTCGTCTACGACCCGGCGAAGATCTCCTATCAGCAGTTGCTCAAGACGTTCTGGGAAAGTCACGACCCGACCCAGGGCATGCGGCAGGGCAACGACATCGGCACGCAGTACCGCTCGGGCATCTACACCTTCACGCCGGAGCAGAAGCAGATCGCCGAAGAATCGAAGCGTGCCTATGAGAGCGAGTTGAAGAAGAAGGGCTTCGGGCCGATCACCACCGAAGTGCTCGACGCGCCCGACTTCTATTTCGCCGAGGATTACCACCAGCAATATCTGGCGAAGAATCCCGCCGGTTATTGCGGGCTCGGCGGTACCGGCGTGTCGTGCCCGATCGGCACCGGCGTCGCCGCGGCTTGATCCGATCCAATGGCGCTGTGGCGACAGCCGTCAGCGCCATTACGGATGGAAGACCAGCGTCAGAAACACCAGAAACATCACAAGGTGCACCGCGCCCTGCAGCATGTTGGTGCGCTCGCCGCCGAAGGTGATCACCGACACCAGGAAGGTGATGCCGAGCAGCACCATGCCTTCCGGATCGACGCCGAGCACGATGGTCTTGTCCATGGCGAGCCCGATCATCAGCACCGCCGGCATGGTGAGACCGATGGTCGCCAGCACCGAACCGAGCGCGATGTTCACCGAGCGCTGCAACTGATCGCGCCGCGCCGCCTGCACGGCGCCCATCGCCTCCGGCGCCAGCACCAGAATGGCGACGATCACACCGACGAGAGCCACCGGCGCATTCATCGCCGCCACCGCACGCTGCACGATCAGGCCCAGTTCCTCGGTGAGATAGACGGCGGGAATGAGCGTCGCCAGCAGCGCCGCGGCGTGGAAGCCCACTGAATAAGGGCTGTGATGATTGCTCTCCGCTGCGTCCGCAGCGCCACCATGCGGATCGCTGAAGAACGTGCGGTAGCGCATCGTCTGCATGGTGAGAAACACGCCGTAGAGGAACAGGATCAGCACCGCGAGGATCACCGCCTGCGGCGGTGACAATGTCGGCCCGTGCGCAAAGACTGTGAAATTCGGCAGCACCAGCGTGATCGCGGCGAGCGGAATCGCCACCGACAGGAAGGCGCGCGCACCCGGCAGATTGAACTCCTGTTCGTGATGACGCATGCCGCCGACCAGGAGACACAACCCGATCACCGCGTTGATCATGATCATCACCACGGCGAACACCGCGTCACGCACCACCGGCGTCTGCGCATCCTGAGTGGTGATGACCGCCGTGACGATAACAGCCACTTCGATGATCGTCACCGACAGCGTAAGGATCAGTGTGCCGTAAGGCTCGCCGAGTTTTTCGGCGAGATGCTCCGCATGGCGCACCACGCCGAACGCGCCCCACATGATGGCAACGAATAGCACCCCGAACAGAATGAGCGTCAGCGCGGTGCTGCTTTCCGCCTGCGCCAGCCAGCCCTTCCCGAACAGCAGAAACGCCGCAGCGGTGAGCCAGACCACGGGGATCTGCGTTTCCTGCCGCAGCCAGGCGCCGATGGAACCCGCGGGCGGAGGGGGCGTTTGTTCCCGAGCGCCCGCGGTACCCGGCGATCCGGGGCGGGCGTCATCCGTGGGCAATGGCGGCATTAGCGGGTTGATCCATGAAACGGGGCGACGGAAGGACGTTCGAACGCGGCCTGGAATATTTCATCTTCCAGAGTCGCTGGCTGATGGCGCCCTTTTATATCGCGCTGGTCTTCGCCCTGCTGCTGCTTCTGTATCATTTCCTCGTCGAATTCTGGCATTTCGCCAGTCACGTCACCGGCATGGCCGGCCCGGAAGTGATCCTCGCCATCCTCGGCCTGATCGATCTGTCGTTCACCGGTAACCTGATCCTGATCGTGATCTTTTCCGGCTACGAGAATTTCGTGTCGCGGATCGATGTGGAAACCACCGACCGTCCGGCCTGGATGGCGAAGATCGACTTCGGCGGGCTCAAACAGAAATTGATGGCCTCGATCGTGGCGATCTCGGCAATCGAGGTGCTCAAGGGGATCATGGATCTCAACGAGCCGAACAATAACCGGCTGGCCTGGCTGGTCGGCATCCACGTCGTGTTCCTGGTGTCGCTGCTGGTGGTGGCGATCAGCGACCGCATCAGCGAGCCGAACGAGCATCCGAGCGAAAGCCCGAAGAAAGCCCGGATCGCCGGCAGCACCAGCAAGGGCTGATTGCCCGGCTTGAGCGGGCCGGCTGGTTTTGCGACGCAACAGGCCCAACGCTCACGCTTTGTTAACCATATAACGCATTAATCGGCGCAGGATTTTCCCTGTACGGACCCCGGATTCGGGGTTTGGAGACCCATGGTGCGAGGCGCCCGCATTGCGATCCTGCTGGGGCTTGCGAGCCTCCTGTGCGCCTGCGCACGGCAGGCTCCGCCGCGCTATGTGATGATCGATCCGGCCACCGGCCAGCAGATCTGCGAAGTGCCGCCGCCCGCGCCCTCTCCCTACGCCATGTCTTCACCCGGGATGGCCGCGCCGGCCCCCCCGGCGTCCGGCTTCATGTCCGGCCGCGCCACCAGCGAAGGCCGCGGCCTGTTCTCCAGCGGGCGATCCGCCGCGGCACCGGCCGCACCCGCGCTTTATCCGCCATCGGTGTTGCAGGCGCCCGGACGCCGCGTCAGCGAACCGGCACCCGCGCCTATCGCCGCCGCGCCCATGGTCGCCGCACCGATGGCGGCCGCACCCGTCACGCCGCAAGGCTATGCCACCGCCTATGCATCGGCGCCCTATCAGGAGCCATACACCCTCGACGCCGGCGACAAGCTGCGCATCGTCGTGTTCGGACAGGACGGTCTCACCAGTTCGTATCTCATCGATGCCGGCGGCAACGTCACGCTGCCGCTGATCGGCTCGGTCCCCGCGCGCGGTCTGACGCCGCAGCAACTGGCGCAGGCGATCGCCAACCGGCTGAAGCAAGGCTATGTGCGCGATCCCAAGGTGACGGCGGAGGTCGAGGTCTATCGTCCATTCTTCATCCTCGGGGAAGTGACGACGCCAGGCCAGTATCCGTTCTCGCCGAACATGACCGCACAAACGGCGATCGCGATTGCCGGCGGCTTCGGCCCGCGCGCCTCGAAATCAACGGTGAAGGTAACGCGCAATCTTCCCGGCCAGCAATTCTCCGGCGACGTGCCGCTGACGTTCCCGCTCAAGCCGGGCGATACGGTGGTCGTCAAAGAGCGCTGGTTCTAG
>JBQCFU010000464.1:0-4114 GCA_051958775.1 Pseudolabrys sp. | reverse complement strand
AGCTGACCCAGGCCGTGACCGCAGAAATCGCGCACCACGCTCATCTGGTGGCCTTCGACGAAGGTCTGGATCGCGTGGCCGATGTCGCCGGTGGTGGCACCGGGCTTGATCGCCGCGATGCCGAGCATCATCGACTCGTAGGTGATGTCGATCAGCCGCTCGGCGCGGCGCGGGATTTCGCCGACCGCGTACATGCGGCTGGAGTCGCCGTGCCAGCCATCGACGATCAGCGTCACGTCGATATTGACAATGTCGCCTTCCTTCATCGGCTTTTCGTTGGGAATGCCGTGGCAGACGACGTGGTTGAGCGAGGTGCAGGTCGATTTGCGGTAGCCGCGATAGTTCAGCGTCGCCGGCAGCGCGCCGTGGTCCATGGCGAAGTCATGCACCAGCCGGTCGATCCGGTCGGTCGGCACGCCGGGCTTTACCTCGGGCACCAGCATGTCGAGGCATTCGGCCGTCAGCCGTCCGGCCTTGCGCACTCCGGCGCCGGCCCCCCCCCCCCCCCGTTTGACTTGGCCGGTTTTTCGGAGAGGGGCGACTGCCGCATCGACGTAATTCATGGCCGCCAATGTAAGGATAAGCCCGGAGAGCGCAAGTTTTGGCTGATATTCGGCCCTAAAAGCCCCGGAACCGGCGGATTTAGCTGATAATCGGCACGCTCCGTCCCATGACGATGCCTTCGTGGGTGAGGGTGCAGGTCACCGCCAGCGCCTCGACGCCGCGGCTGCGCGCCCGGTCGAAGGCTGCGCCGTAAGCCGGATCGATGTCACGGGCGAGCGCGAAACGCTGCGCCGAGCCGATCTGGATCACATAGAGCATCATGGCGCGGGCGCCGGCCTCGACCATGTCGCCGAGTTCGACGAGATGGCGCGCGCCGCGGGCGGTGACGCTGTCGGGAAACTCCGCGAGACCGGTTACGCGCATCAGATGCACGTTCTTGATCTCCAGATAGCAGGGCGGCAGGCCGTCGCCTTCCAGCAGGAAATCGACACGGGACGCTTTGCCGTACTTCACCTCGCGGCGGATCGACGAATAGGCGGCAAGCGCAGGGATCGCGCGGGTGGCGAGCACTTCCGCGATCAGCGGATTCGGATGACCGGTGTTGACGCCGACAAGTTCTAAGCCGGCGCCGAATTCCGCTTCCACCAGCTCCCACGAATACGGAAGCTTGCGAGTCTTGCTCGCCGACTTGGACAGCCAGACGCGTGCGCCCGGCGTGGCGAGGCCGGTCATGGCGCCGGGGTTCGCCACATGCGCGGTGATCTCGCTGCCGTCCGGCAGTTGCACATCGGCGAGAAAACGCTTGTAGCGGCGGACCAGCGTCGCGGGAACGAGTGGGGAAGCAAAGCGCATGCTGCGATAAGCCCGATCAAGCCTTTCCGTTCAAGCTTTGGGCGGTTCGAAGCGGTCGACTTTGCGCAAAGCAGGGAACAGCCCCATCCAGGTGAGCGCAATGACGACCGATCCGACGCCGCCGATCAGCACAGACGGTACGGCGCCGAGCCACGCGGCCACCGCACCGGATTCGAATTCGCCGAGTGTGTTCGACGTGCCGGTGAACAGCGAATTGATGGCGCTGACACGGCCGCGCATCGCATCCGGCGTCTCGATCTGCACCAGCGTGAAACGCAGCACGACGCTGATCGCATCGGCGGCGCCGAGCACCGCGAGTGCGCCGAGAGACACGGCGAACCAGGTCGACAGCGCAAAGACGACGGTAGCAAGGCCGAACACGCTGACAGCGATAAACAGGATCGGGCCGATATGCCGCTCGATGGGATGACGCGTCAGCCACGTCATCATCAGCAGCGCGCCGACCGCGGGCGCGGAACGCAGCAGGCCGAGGCCGAGCGGGCCGGTAGCGAGGATGTCACGGGCGAATACTGGCAGCAGCGCGGTGGCACCGCCGAGCAGCACGACGAACAGATCGAGCGAGATCACGCCGAGCAGTCGCGGCCGCGTGTAGATGTAGTGCAGGCCGGCGAATACCGAAGCCAGTGTCGGCGGCTCGCGGGCAACGACCGGGCGTTCCGTCCGGAACAGGAATGTGAGCGTGCAGGACGCCGCAAAGAACACGACGCAGATCGCGCAGGCGACGAATGGGTTGATGCTGTAGGCAAGCCCGCCCAGCGCCGGGCCGGCAATGGTCGCGGTCTGGTTCGAGGCGGCCCAGGCGGCGGTGGCGCGCGGCAAGACGTCGATCGGCACCAGAGCTGGAACGAAAGCGTGGCCGGTCGGGATTTCGAAGGCGCGGGCGCAGCCGAGGATAAAGACAATATCCAGCAGTAGCTCGCGCGACAGAATCTGCTGCCAGAATGCGATCAACAGCACCACAGCGGACAGTGCGTAGCCGCCCTGGGTCAGTCGCAGGATGATGCGCTTGTCGTAACGGTCCGCCAGATGGCCGATCAGCAAGGTCAGGATCACGGTCGGCACGAACTGCACGAGGCCGACGAGACCGAGATCGAGCGGATCGCCGGTCAGCGCATAGATGGTCCAACCGATGACCACCACCATCATGTGATAGGCGATGGTCGAGGACAGCCGCATGAACCACAGCATCACGAAAGCGCGATACTGCAGCAGGGACGACGGTAACGTGGTTTCGCTCAAAGCGGCAGCTCGCTGAGGCTGGATTTTTGCCGCCCGGCCGGATCGAAGTTATCCGGTGCCAGCCAGCGCTCCAGCCGCGCCTTGCGCGCCGGCCAGTCGCCGTCGAGCATCGAAAACCACGCGGTGTCGCGATTGCGACCCTTGGCGATGACGTGCTGCGGCATCACGAATTCGAAGCTGAAGCCGAGGCGCAGCGCCGCTCGTTTGGAGGGGGCGTTATTGTTGTCGCATTTCCATTCGTAGCGGCGGTAGCGCAGCGTCTCGAAGACGTATTTCGCGACGAGATACTGCGCCTCGGTCGCCAGCGGATTGTGTTGCAGGGCCGGCGAATAGAGCACGTGACCCATTTCGCACACGCGCCATGCCGGCCGGATTTCCATCACCGCGCAAATGCCGAGCGCACGGCCATCGTTGTAGACGATGGCGTAGGAATAAGGATCGGAAAGCTGGGCGCGGCTCTCGACCCAGGCCGCAAATTCCGCGGCACCAGCAAACGGTCCGTAGCCGGGCATATAGGTCAAGATCGCGTCCTGACCTTTGACAGCGTCCCACAGGGCCGGTGCATGGTGTGCGCCGAGTTTTTCGACCCGGCCGAAACGGCCGGCGAGCGTCACGGGGCCGGGCCGGTCCGCGGGTGTGGCGTCGACCAGTGGACCGACAGGTTGTCCCGTCTGAGGATGCGGCTCGCTCCGTCCGGTCAAGGCGTCCGGTTCTTTCGGTCGGTGGAAAAGAATGCGTTGAACTCGGCGTTGGGCATGTTGCCGTCAAATTTCGTGAAGCGGCCTTCGGTCGCGATCTCGCGCGCCGCCTGGACGAACGCGGTCAGGGCTACCCGGGCCAGAGTGCCGCCGACGCTGATGCGCCGTACGCCCATGGCGGCGAGGTCGGCGACGCTGAAACCGAAATTGGCGCTGTTGAGGAAGTTGAACGGCTTCGGCGCTACCGCCTTCACCACCGCTTCGATCTGCTCGCGGGTCTTGATCAGCGGTGCATAGAGGATATCGGCGCCGGCAGCCGAATAGGCTTTCTGCCGGCGGATCACGTCGTCGAGGTCGGGGCGACCGACGAGGAATCCTTCGGCGCGGCCGACCAGCATCACGTCCTGCTTGCTGTCGTCGATCGCCTTGCGCGCCGCGCGGAGCCGCGCCACCGCCTCGTCGAGGGAGAACAGCGGATTGTCCTTGTTGCCGGTCGCGTCCTCGATCGAGATGCCGGCGACGCCGGTGTCGATGCAGCGCCGCACGTTGCGGATCACGCCCGCTTCGTTGTCAGCATAGCCGCTTTCGAAGTCGGCATTGATCGGCAGGTCGCTCGCCTCGGCGAGTTCCTGGAAATGCGCCAGCACGCGGTCCAGCGGGACGCCGCCGTCGGGATAGGCCTGCGAGAAGGCGAAGCCGGAACTGGTGGTGGCCAGCGCCTTGAAACCGAGGCTTTGCAGATAGCGGGCGGAACCGATGTCCCACGGATTGGGGATGACGA
This sequence comes from Pseudolabrys sp., assembly GCA_051958775.1. Classification (GTDB taxonomy): domain Bacteria; phylum Pseudomonadota; class Alphaproteobacteria; order Rhizobiales; family Xanthobacteraceae; genus Pseudolabrys. Next base: position 19 of record JBQCFU010000464.1, on the reverse strand, counting down.
AGCAGCCGCGCTCGTGCAG
>JBQCFU010000463.1:0-6393 GCA_051958775.1 Pseudolabrys sp. | reverse complement strand
AAAGCCCGGGAGTGCGGAGCGGGTCATGAAGAGGAGATCATAGCGCGTGATCTGGCTGCAGTGCGGTCATGGCTGATTGTTCAACTGTTGGGCGATCTGCGCGTCGGTCGGCGTGACACGATAGAATTTCGTGTAGAAGTCGCGGGTAAGCATCGCCATGTCTTCCGGGAAGCGCTGCGGATAGAGCAGTTTGGCGAGCCACCACAGGCCGATCAAGCGGTTTACGGACGGCGGGAAGTCGACCCAGCCGAACGGCAACATCGGCGATAGATGCACACGGTCGTCGCGAACGGCACGGATCGAGGCCCATGCCGGATCGGTGCGGACGCTCGCCGCAAAATCGCGGTCGATGGTGATGATGACGTCGGGGTCCCACGCCAGCACCTGTTCCAGCGAGACGTTGACCAGCCCGCCCGGCAAACCTTCTGCGGCATTACGCGCCAGCAGTTCTGCCGTCTCGACATTGATCGAGCCGCGACCTCCGGTCTGCAAGCCGCGCGGTCCGCGTGCGTAATAAAGCCGTGGCCGATCCTCGCGCGCGATATTGGCGATGCGTTCGGTGATGGTCGCCAGCGTCATGTTGCAGTAGTCGGCGAAATCCGCGCCGTCGCGCTCGCGGTGCAGCAGTTGCCCGAGCAGCTTGTAGTTGTCTGGCGTGGAGACGAAGCGGCCGTCGAGCAACGCATACGGAATGCCGGTCTGCTGCTGCACGCGTTCGGCCAGCGACACATAGGTCTCGCTGGTGGAGCCGATGTCGACGATCAGATCGGGCTTGGCGCTCACCACCACTTCGAGATTGGCGGTGTTGCCGCGTCCGGTGATGCGGCCCAGTTCCGGGCGCGCGCACACATCCGGCAGCATGAAGGCGCATTCGTCGGCGCGGTTGGCGCGCGGCCAGCCGAGCAACAGGTCGGGCGCCAGCGTGTAGAGCATGATCGCCGCGGGCGGTCCGGCGGGAAAGACGCGCAGGACCGTGCCCGGGATTTCGACCATGCGGCCCGCCGCGTCTTTGATCGTCGCCGCACGCGCTGCATGCGGCAGAGCCGGAGCCAGCAAGGCTGCGGACAATCCCGCGGAAACACGGCGGCGCGTCAGCATCGGAGAAGCTCCGTCGATTAAAAGAGAGTCTAGTCGAGGCCGATCATCACGTCGCTGGCCTTGATCACCGCATAGGCCTCCTGGCCCGTGGTGAGCTTCAGTTCGTCGACGGCTTCATTGGTGATCGCGGCGGTGATGGTCTGGCCGCCGATCTCGATCTTCACATGCGACGTGGTGGCGCCTTTGGTGACCGATACGATCTTTCCCTTGAGACGATTGCGGGCGCTGATCTTCATGGTCTTTCTCCTTGGTGGGTGAGGCCGGGTGCGGCAAAGCCATGCCGCACGAGAAGTCTCTGTCCGATTTCCGACAGGATAAAGAACGCAAGTTGATGCGCCGCAGCCGGCGCATCTTTGAGAACCGTCATGCCGAAATCGGCGCCCATGGCGAGCTCTGCAGGCAAGGCGATGATCTGCTGGCCGCGATTTTCCGTGGCAGCGATGATTGCATTGGTACGGTAGGTCAGGAAAATATCGGCGCGGCCTTCTGCCACATGCCAGCCATAGACATTGCAGTCGCCGGGCGGCGTCGCGCTGTCAGCGGTGCCGGTCAGAGTCTTCGCCTTTTGCGTCAGGGTCGCTTCTGCGCCCCGCCGCACGACATCTGCGCGCGAGAATGCGGCAAAAGCGTAATCACCGGACGGATCGGCTTTCGGCGTCGAAGTGCCGACCGCAATCTCCGGATCGAGGAGGCGATCGAGCAGTGTCGCCGGCGTCACCGTCAGTCCGGGCCGCACGAGCGCGCACAACTCATTGCGGGCGAATAGTGCGACCGGCCCGCTGTGGCCGGCGGTGGCGAGGGCGCGCGGATGTTCCATATTGGCTGAGGCAAAAACATGCGCCGGTGTGCCGGCCGCGATCATTTCCTTTAATATGCCGGATGGTCGGAAGGTTGCGCGCACCGTGTGACCGGTGGCAGTTTCGAACGACTCCGCGACATCGGTCAGCGCGGCGCGCCGACTGCCGGCAGCCTGCAGAATAACAGGATCCGGTGTCACCTCGAGTTTCCTGCAAAAATAGACCGTGCGAAAGTACAATCCGCACCGGCGAGGAGTGTGCTCCCGCGGTGGAGTCGTTGGCGTTCGGGTAGAACAGTTGCTCGCCGTTGATCTTGTAGTCGGCGATCGCCTTCTGTCCTTCCGGGGACACCAGCCAGTCGATGAACTGCTGGCCGAGATCCTTCTTCACCGTGGGATGCTTCGCCGGATTGACCAGCATCACGCCATATTGGTTGAACAGGCGCTTGTCGCCCTCGACCACGATGGTGAGATCGCCGCGGTTCTTGAACGAGAGCCAGGTGCCGCGGTCCGACAACACATAAGCGTTGGAGGCCGATGCGGTATTGAGCGCTGCGCCCATGCCCTGACCGATGTCGCGGTACCACGGGCCGAGCTGCTTGCTCTCTTTCTCCTTGGCGATGTCGATGCCCGCCACTTTCCAGAGATTGAGTTCGGCGACATGCGTGCCGGAGCGGTCGCCGCGCGAAATGAACGGCGCGGCCTTCTCCTTGATGGTGGTCAGCGCCTTGACGATATCCTTGCCGCCCTTGATGCCAGCCGGATCGCTCTTCGGGCCGATCAGGACGAAGTCGTTGTACATCACCGGATAGCGCTTCACGCCGAAGCCTTCGTTGAGGAATTTTTCTTCGGCGGACTTGGCATGCACGAACACCACATCGGCATCGCCGCGTCGTGCGGTGTCGAGAGCCTGACCGGTGCCTTGCGCAATGACTTTCACGTCGATGCCGGTCTTCTGCTTGAACAGCGGCAGGATATGGCCGAACAGGCCGGAATCCTGCGTCGATGTCGTCGAGGCGACGACGATCGATTTGTCCTGTGCCAGTGCGGGTGAGAGTGAAACCGGTGCGAGCGCGGCAAATCCGGCAAGCGTAAATCCGGCGAGCGCGAGCAGAAGACGGCGTGTGGTGTGCATCGAATCCTCCTTGGTCAGATGAGCAGATCGCCGGCGATGAATGTTTTGGCCTCGCCGGTTTGGGGTGAATGAAAGAACGCCTCGGTCGCCGCGCGCTCGACGATGCGCCCGCGATGCATCAGCACCACGTCGCCGGCGAGCCGGCGGGCCGCGCCGAGGTCATGGGTGGTCATCACCACCTTGATGCCACGCGCCGTGACGGTGCGGATCAGGTCTTCGATGCTTTTGGTGGCAGCGGGGTCGAGACTTGCGGTCGGTTCGTCGAGCAGCAGCACGGCGGGATCGCGCGCCAGAGCGCGGGCGAGCGCCAGCCGCTGCTGCGCGCCGCCGGAGAGGCGCCGCGCAGGTCGTTACGCCATGGTGGTGAGGCCGACCAGCGCCAGCAGATCGGTAATGCGGGTCTCGTGTTGCCCATGCGGCACATTTGCAGCGCGTAGCGCATAGCGCAGATTGCCGGCGACGCTGCGCCGGAGCATCACCGGACGCTGGAACACCAGTGCGCGCCGCACCGGCGCGACATCGGTGCGGCCGCCATATGTGATACGGCCAGTGATGCGGGCTTGCGTCGGCGCGATCAGCCCCATGGCCGCGCGCAGCAGGGTGGTCTTGCCGGACCCGTTCGGGCCGATCACGACGGTCGGCGCGCCGGGCTCGATCGTCAGCGACACGTGATCGAGGATCGTCACGCCACCGGCAGCGATGCTGACGTCCTCGAGCGTAATCGGCAGTTCGCTGTCGGGGCTGCGCATCGTCACCCCGCGATCGCTTCGCCGGTGCGGCGGACCGCCCAGGCCAGCGCATTAATGACGATGACGATGGCGATCAGGATTCCGCCGAGGCCGATCGCCAGAGGCAGATCGCCTTTCGACGTTTCCAGCGCGATCGCTGTCGTCATCGTCCGGGTGAAGCCGTCGATGTTACCGCCGACGATGATGATCGCGCCGACCTCCGCCGCAGCGCGGCCGAAGCCGGCAAGCAGGATCGTGACGAGACTGAAGCGGGCATCGCGGATCAGCGTGAGCACACGGCCGAGCGGACCGATATTCATCGCCGTCAGTTCGTCACGGTACTCGGTCCACAGATCTTCGATGGTCTGGCGGGTGAGGGCGGCGATGATCGGCGTCACCAGTAGCACCTGTGCGATGATCATCGCCTGCGGGGTAAACAGCCAGCCGAGCGCGCCGAGCGGCCCGCTGCGCGACAACAGCAGAAAGATGAGAAGGCCGGCGACCACCGGCGGCAGCCCCATCAGCGCATTGAGCAGCACGATCACCGCTTCCCGCCCGTGAAAGCGGGTCAGCGCGATGAGCGCACCGAGCGGAATGCCGATCACTGCGGCAATTGCGACCGCGCTTAGGCTGACCAGCAGCGACAGTCGGACGATGGCGAACAGGGCCGGATCGCCGGTCAGCACCAGGTCAAGCGCGCTGAGGGGCGTCTCCAATGGGAACCTCTTCGAGCCTCATTGCATATAATGTCGGCACTTGTTCAAATCGGACCGAAATGGTCAATTTCCGTATCATACGCATTCATGTGCAGGTCTATGCAGGCTGATTTACTGACAACCGATGAGGCGGCGACCTATCTCCGGTTGTCCGAGCGCAAGCTTTACGAATTGGTCGCGGCAGGTGCCTTGCCCTGCACGAAGGTGACAGGCCGGTGGCTGTTTCCCCGCGCGGCGCTTGATCGCTGGGTCATGGCGGGGATGGCCGTGCCTGCCGCGCTGGCGCGGGCCGATGCGCCGCCGATCGTTGGCGGCAGCCAGGACCCGCTGCTGGAATGGGCGCTGCGCGACAGCGGCAGCGGGCTCGCCTCATTGCCGGAGGGAAGCGAGAACGGACTGCGGCGGCTCGGCCGCGGCGAGGTGATGATGGCCGCGGTTCATCTGCATCGGTTGTCGGCTGAACATGATGATGAACAGGCCAATCCCGACGCCGTCGCGGCCGCCCCCGGATTGCACGATGCGGTGGTGATCTCGTTTGTCCGCCGCGAGCAGGGCTTGCTGGTCGCGCCCGGCAATCCATTGGAATTGACCGATATCGCTGCGGTGATCGGCCGCAAGGCGCGGCTGGCGCAGCGACAGGAGGGGGCGGGCGCGCAACTGCTGCTATTCAGTCTGCTGGCGCGTGCCGGTTTGCCGCCCGACAGTCTGCCACGTGCGGCGATAGAACACGCGACCGGCCCTGATCTCGCGCAAGCCGTGCGCTCGGGCCGCGCCGATTGCGGCGTGGCGCCGCGTGCGGTGGCGATGGCTGCCGGGCTCGATTTCGTGCCGCTCGTCTGGGAGCGGTTCGATCTGGTGCTGCGCCAGCGCGACTATTTCCGCGCCGGGCCGCAGGCGCTGTTCGGGTTCATGCGCACGGCGGCGTTCGGCGACCGGGCGCGCGAACTGGGCGGCTATGACGCTGCTGATTCCGGGGCGGTCCGGTTCGCCGCCTGATTGCAGAAAAGAGCGGTTTGCGGCGCGATCTGTGGGTTGTCAGGCGGGCGGCCTTCGCTATAGTCCGCGCCGTCCCGACCCCAGCCGCTTCGCCGGCGCCGGCCGTGGGCCCTCCGGAGAGGTGGCCGAGTGGCTGAAGGCGCACGCTTGGAAAGCGTGTATACGGGAAACCGTATCGAGGGTTCGAATCCCTCTCTCTCCGCCACTATTCCGAGGAAAAACCGCCGGTCCGCTTTCTCTGTCTCCTAGGGCCGGAAAGTCCCTCTCAGGTGGGCGCTTTTCCCAATTCCAAGTTCTCTCGGCCGGCCTTTGCCGTACACCGGTGTAATCTGACGCGAAAAATCCGGCAAAATCTCTGTCGGGCGGCTTCGCAGTCCGCTTGCCGCAACTACGGTCGACTGATCGACACCGCACAGCGGAACTCGTTAGTATCAAAATCCACGGTCGGGCTGTCGCGTGGTGGTGGCGGTCGAGGAATACGAACGGCTGAAGACAATCGAGTCGGAGCGGAGCGCGAAGGCGCCACGCTCCGGCGAAAAGAAGTGAGGCGGGGCGGAATGGTTGAGCAGGCGCAGAAAGACAAGTTCGTAGCGGCGTTGACAGAGCTTGGTGGCTCCGCCGGCAACGGGCGGTTGCGCGAAGCCCTGCAGTGGGACGAAACCGCCTACAATGCGGTGAAGGATGAACTCGTCGCAGAGGGCGTCGTGACGCCCGGGCGTGGTCGCGGCGGTTCGGTCTCGCTTGGTGGCTCGGTTGAAGCCGAAGCCGAGGAACCCGCGCCGGTCGCCGCCCGCGCCAAGCCTGCTCGTGCCAATGGCAATGGCGGCAATCTTGGCTTCGAGGCAGATCTCTTCAAGGCCGCCGATAAGCTGCGCGGCAACATGGAGCCGTCCGACTACAAGCACGTCGCGCTCGGCCTTATCT
>JBQCFU010000462.1:0-3854 GCA_051958775.1 Pseudolabrys sp. | reverse complement strand
GACCAGCGCCTTGAGATCATTGTTCGGCAGGCCGCTCACCGAGAGCTTGAGGAACTTGATCCCGCCGACATCGATGATGTTGTCGCCGCCGCCCGCGGAACCGGCCGCGCCCGCGCCGCCGCTCATCGCCAATTTGCGTTTGGCATCAGCGAGTTCGCGCTCGAACTTCTTGCGCTCTTCAACCAGTGCTGCAAGCCGCGCCGGCACGTCCTCAACCGTCACTTTAAGCTCGGACGAGACCGCCTTGACGAGCTGCGCGGTGGCGTTCGCCGCCTTGCGCGCCGCCGTGCCGGTCAGCGCTTCGAGCCGCCGCACGCCGGCAGCGACGCCTGAGTCCGCCAGGCTGGTGATGATGCCGATGTCGCCGGTGCGCTTCACATGGGTGCCGCCGCAGAGTTCCACCGACCAGCCCATGGCATTGCTGCCGGCCTCGCCGGTGTCGCCCATTCTCGTTTCACCCATGGCGACGACGCGAACCTCGTCGCCGTACTTCTCGCCGAACAGTGCGCGCGCGCCGGAGGCACGGGCGTCGTCCAGCGCCATGACGCGGGTCGTCACCGGCGCGTTCTGCAGCACGATGGTGTTGGCGATGTCCTCGACCTTCTCCAGTTCCTCGGCCGAGAGCGGCTTCGGATGCGAGAAGTCGAACCGCAAACGATCAGGCGCGACCAGCGAGCCCTTCTGGGCGACGTGATCGCCGAGCACCTGGCGCAACGCCTCGTGCAAGAGATGCGTCGCCGAATGGTTCTGCCGGATCGCGGCGCGGCGCGCGTGGTCGACTTCGAGCGCCAGCGCGAGGCCGGACTTCAGCGTGCCCTCTTCCACCGTACCGATGTGGATGAACAGGTCGCCGCCCTTCTTCTGAGTGTCGGTGACGCGGAAACGCACGCCGTCGGCCAGCATCACGCCGGTGTCGCCGACCTGGCCGCCGCTCTCGCCGTAGAACGGCGTCTGGTTGACGACGACGGTGCCGGTCTCGCCCTTGCCGAGCGTCGCCACTTCCTTGCCGTCCTTGACCAGCGCGGAGACGACGCCTTCCGCCTTCTCGGTCTCGTAGCCGAGGAATTCGGTGGCGCCGAGCTTCTCGCGCAGCGCGAACCACACCGCTTCGGTCGCGGCGTCGCCCGAACCCTTCCAGCTTTCGCGGGCCTTGGCCTTCTGCCGCTCCATCGCATCGGTGAACGAGGCGATGTCGACGCCGATGCCGCGGTTGCGCAGCGCGTCCTGCGTCAGGTCGAGCGGGAAGCCGTAAGTGTCGTACAGCGTGAACGCCGTCTCGCCGTCGAACATGTCGCCTTTCTTCAGCGACTTCGACGTCTCGTCGAGGATCACGAGGCCGCGCTCCAGCGTCTTGCGGAAGCGGGTCTCTTCGAGCTTCAGCGTTTCGGTGATCAGGGCCTCGGCGCGGATCAGTTCAGGATAGGCCTGGCCCATCTCGCGCGTCAGCGACGGCACCAGCTTCCACATCAGCGGATCGCGCGCGCCGAGCAGTTCGGCGTGGCGCATGGCGCGGCGCATGATCCGGCGCAGCACATAACCGCGGCCTTCGTTCGACGGCAGCACGCCGTCGGCGATCAGGAACGAGGATGCACGCAGATGGTCGGCGATGACGCGATACGATGCGCGGTTCAGATCGGTCGGTCCGCGGCCGATCGCATGCGAGACCGCCTCGATCAGCGTGCGGAACAGATCGGTGTCATAGTTCGAATGCACGCCCTGCAGGATCGCGGCGATGCGCTCGAGACCCATGCCGGTGTCGATCGACGGACGCGGCAGCGGCTGGCGATTGCCCGGCGCGATCTGGTCGAACTGCATGAACACCAGATTCCAGAACTCAAGGAACCGGTCGCCGTCCTCGTCCGGAGAGCCCGGCGGGCCGCCCTGCAGGGCCGGTCCCTGATCGATGAAGATTTCCGAGCACGGGCCGCAGGGGCCGGTGTCGCCCATCTGCCAGAAATTATCGGAGGTGCCGATGCGGATGATGCGGTCGTCGGAAAAGCCGGCGATCTTGCGCCAGAGGCCATGCGCCTCGTCGTCATCGGCGTAGACCGTGACCAGGAGCTTGTCCTTGGGCAGGCCGAATTCCTTGGTGATCAGGTTCCAGGCGAGTTCGATCGCGTGGTCCTTGAAATAGTCACCGAACGAGAAGTTGCCCAGCATCTCGAAGAAGGTGTGGTGGCGCGCGGTGTAGCCGACATTATCGAGGTCGTTGTGCTTGCCGCCGGCGCGCACGCATTTCTGCGCCGTCGCGGCGCGCGAATAAGGACGCTTTTCAAGGCCGGTGAAGACGTTCTTGAACTGCACCATGCCGGCATTGGTGAACATCAACGTCGGGTCGTTGTTGGGAACCAGCGACGAGGACGCGACCGGCTGATGGCCGTTGCGAGCGAAGTAGTCGATGAAGGTGGAGCGGATCTCGTTGACGCCGCTCTTGCCGGTCCCGCTCATGGTCACGCGTACTGCCTGTTCTGGGGTCTTGAAGGTTCGTCGAAAAAGCTCGGTTTGCGCCAGCCGGATCGAGGCTAACTGCCCGTCCGGCTTGATATTTTGTGCGGGTATTTAGCCGCAGGCAGCGGACCTGTCCAGAAACGGCGCGGCGGCGGGCCTGGCTGTGCGGCACGCATAGAGGACAACGCCGGAGGGGTGCGGGTGGGTCGCGGCAGGCTGGTCCTGGGCGCCGCCCAGGGCGCGCCATCCGCTCAGCTCTTGAAGGCCCCTTGCGTGGAGGCCATGAACGAAGGTCCGGCGGCAAAGGACCCCAAAACGCTTTTCGCCCCCGTCCTCGGTTGCGGCCGCTTTACGCAGCCGGGTGCCGACGGGGGCGAAATGCAACCGATCAGTCTGGACTGGGCTACGGGCTAGGACACGCTCCAGACCTCCGACCGGGGATACGCACGTTTTACATCATCCTGCGAAGAGCCAGTCCACGAAGACCGGACCGACGCTTCTGGCATCAACGCCTGCGCCGACCGACACGCCGCTTTACGGCAGCACGCTCACTCACATCTCAACTCACCAACTCACTTAGTTTCCGCGAACCACCTCACCGGTTTCCCCGTCCGCTACCCGCACACGGTAACGGACCCCGGCTCAGCGCCGCGCGGAGACGCAACGCCACTCACGCTCCGCCCGCCGATCCGACTGGCGCCCTGTTATCGGGACTGCCGACGCTTAACCGCAGCAGTCACCGTTGCCGGGCGGCTTTATCGAGACCGGCACGCTCCCCTGACGGGGGGACGTACTCAGTCCTCAGCCGCCTCGTCATCCGTGTCGTCTTCTTCCTTCTCGCCGGTCAGCAACTCTTCTGCGATCAGGCCGGAGTTCTGACGGATCGCCATTTCGATCTTCGCGGTCATATCAGGATTGGCCTTGAGGAACGCTTTGGCGTTCTCGCGCCCCTGCCCGAGCCGCTGGCTGTCATAGGAGAACCAGGCGCCGGATTTTTCGACAATGCCGGCCTTGACGCCGAGGTCGAGGATCTCACCCATCTTGGAGACACCCTCGCCATACATGATGTCGAATTCGACCTGCTTGAACGGCGGCGCCAGCTTGTTCTTCACCACCTTGACGCGCGTGGTGTTGCCGATCACCTCGTCACGCTCCTTGATCGCGCCGATACGACGGATGTCGAGACGGACGGAGGCGTAGAATTTCAGCGCATTGCCCCCGGTCGTGGTTTCCGGCGAGCCGTACATCACACCGATCTTCATGCGGATCTGGTTGATGAAGATCACCATGGTGTTGGACTTGTTGATCGAGGCGGTGAGCTTTCTGAGCGCCTGGCTCATCAAGCGCGCCTGCAAGCCTGGCAGCGACTCGCCCATCTCGCCTTCGAGCTCCGCCTTCGGCACCAG
>JBQCFU010000461.1:0-2840 GCA_051958775.1 Pseudolabrys sp. | reverse complement strand
CCCGACACACGTGCGCCTCTGACCATCACCGACGGGATCGTCGCGACGCTCGATCCGGCGGCGCGGGTGCTGACGCGCGAAAATGTGATGATCAAGGGCGGGCGGATTGCGTCCGCCGGCGGTCGCGACGTGAGCGGCGATACGCTCAGCGCGGTCGGCGGGATCGTGATGCCGGGCCTGCTGAATTCGCACTGCCATTCGCCTGAAACGCTGGCGCGCGGCGTCGTCGACCGCATCATCTATGAAGACTGGATCGGCGCGGTCTGGCCGCCGCTCGACCAGTTGACGCCGGAGCAGATCCGCGTCGCGGTGCTGCTCGGTTGCGCCGAGATGCTGCATTCGGGGACGACGGCAGTCGTCGATCATTTCCGGCAAACGCCGATGCGCCTCGAAGCGGTTGAAGCGGCTGTGGCGGCTTATCGCGAGGCCGGCATGCGCTGTGCGGTCGCGATCATGGTCCGCGACCGCTCGGTTCCAACATGGGTGACGGATAAAGGCGGCGATATCGCCGAACTCTGCAGCGCCGCCATCGACACATGGCATGATCCGGACAGCCTGATCACCGTCATGCTGGCGCCGTCGGCGCCGCATCGCTGCACGGACGATCTGCTCCGGCGGGTCGGGCAGATTGCTGCCGATCATCATCTGTTCATGCAGATGCACGTCGACGAAAATCAATCCCAGCGTCACGAGGCGAACGGGATTTACGGGCATTCCAGCATCCGGCATCTCGATTCGCTGGGGCTGCTCGATCAGCGCTTGAGTCTGGCCCATTGCGTCTGGATCGACGACGTCGATCTCAACCTGCTGGCCGGCCACGATGTGACGGTGGTGCACAACCCGGTGAGCAATCTGCGGCTCGGCAGCGGCATCGCGCCGGTTCCGGAAATGCTGGAGCGCGGCATCACCGTGACGCTCGGCGCCGACGGCGCCGCCAGCAATGACGGCCAGAGCATGCTCGAAGTGATGAAGCTGGCGAGCCTGCTGCCCGGAACGTCCGGCGTCACCCGGCGCCCGACTGCGCCCGACATCCTGGCCATGACCACCGGCGCCGCGGCTGCGCGCTTCGGCATGGGAGAGGTCGGCATGGTCGCGCCGGGCCAGAAGGCCGATCTCGTCGTGTTCGAGGGGAACGATCCCCGCCTTCATCCGCTGAACGATGTGCATCAGCAGATCGTTTATGCAGGGGCCGGCATCCGGGCCCGTCACGTGGTGATCGATGGCCGGGTGGTGCTGCGCGACGGGAAAATACAGACCTTCGACGAAGATGCGCTCTTGCGCGAAGCGGATGATTTCCGGGCCTTCCAACAGAAAAAATATATGTGAGGAAGCATGACGACGGCACGGCCAAGGAGAAAGCTCTGGTGTGTTGCGGCGCTGCTGGCGGCCGCTGGTCTTTTCAACCTCTCGGTTGATGCCGCGCACGCCGACGCCCTCGAACAGATCAAGAAGGCGGGTGAGGTCAAGATCGCCAATTCGGGCGTCTATCCGCCGTTCGAGTTCAAGGAAGGCAATACGCTGGTCGGATTCGATATCGATCTGTCGAATCTTGTCGCGCGCGAGATGGGCGTGAAGGCCAATATCTCGGTGGTGGATTTCAAGGGACTGATCCCGGCGCTGAAAAGCGGGAAGGTCGACCTGCTGATTTCCGCGGTGACGCATACGCCGGCGCGCGCCGAGCAGGTGGCGTTTTCCGAATCCTATTACGATACGGCGGTCGCCATTGCGGTTCGCGAGGACAGGACCAACCTGAAAGCCAAAGACCAGTTGGGTGGACTGACGCTGGGTGCGGAATTGGGCACGACTGGCGAGCGTGAAGCCCGCAGCGTCAATGGCGTCAAGGAGGTCAAAACCTACGACACTCTGATGCTGGCCTTGCGAGATCTTGAAATCGGCCGGATCGACGCGATCATCAGCAATCTCCCGCCGCTGCAATATCTCATTCACAAGAACTTCAAGCGGGTACGCGTGACGGGGACCTACGATGCCGGCTGGGTCGGGATCAATGTGAGCCAGGACGAGAAGGCGCTGCTTGCGGAGGTCAATCGCATTCTTGCGAAGCTGAAGAGCAACGGCGAACTCAATGCGCTCAAGGTGAAATGGTTCGGTGAGGCGGGGAAGTAAACATGTCGCACCTCATTCGTGTATCCGGTCTGCATAAGTCATACGGCCAACTCCACGTCCTTAAAGGCATCGACATGACAGTCGAGCCCGGGGAGGTGGTCTGCGTCATCGGTCCGAGCGGTTCCGGAAAGAGCACGCTGCTGAACTGTCTGAATTTTCTCGAGCCCTATGGCCCGGGCGAAGTCTGGGTCGACGGCATGCTGATCGGGTACGAGAAGAAGTCGGACGGCTCGATGGCCCGGGTTGCCGATCACAAGCTCAATGCGACGCGGACCTCGATCGGCATCGTATTCCAGCAGTTCAATCTGTTTCCGCACCTCAGCGTCATCGAAAACATCATCGAGGCGCCGGTACGGGTGCGCAAGATTCCGCAGCAGCAGGCACGCGACAAGGCGCGTGAGCTTCTGGCCAAGGTCGGTCTGGCCGACAAGGCCAATGCCTATCCGTCGCAACTCTCCGGCGGCCAGCAGCAGCGCGTCGCCATCGCCCGGGCACTGGCGATGGAGCCGAAGGTGATGCTGTTCGATGAAGTCACGTCGGCCCTCGATCCTGAGTTGGTGGGAGAGGTGCTTGAGGTGATGCAATCGCTTGCTCGCGATGGTCTTACGATGCTGGTCGTCACTCATGAAATGGGCTTTGCTCGGGAGGTTGCTGATCGCATCATCTTTATGGACGGCGGAGTCATCGTCGAACAAGGTAAGCCCGCTGACGTTTTG
>JBQCFU010000460.1:0-4092 GCA_051958775.1 Pseudolabrys sp. | reverse complement strand
GCCGCGAAACTGTCCGGCGTCGCCGGCCAGCTCACCACATAATCGAAGCGCGGGATTCGCACATCGGTCTTGATCTCGTGCAGCCGGCCTTTCGGCAGCACGACACCGATGATTACCGGTGGAATCACGGCGATGCCCATGCCGTCCAACGCCATGCTGACGACGGTGGCGAGCGAGGCGCTGGCGTGGATCGTCGCCTGCAGGCCGGCGCGGTCGAGCAGTTCGCGCAGCGCGATATAGGGCTGCGTGTTGCGGGAGAATGTAATCAGCGGGCGCTTCGCCACCTCGGACAGCGGCACCGAACCGTCGCTCTTAAGGCCGATCTTGGGACTGGCGACGAATCCGATCGGATAGGAGCAAAGCGGTCGCGATTGCAGCGCCGGGTTGCCGACCGGACCGAGCAGGAAGCCGAGGTCGAGGTCCTTGAGCAGCAGCCGATCGCGCAGATTAGGCGAAATATCGACTTCGATCTCCAGTTCGAGATTGGGGTAGGATTTGTGTACGCGCTCGATTAGCACTGGCAGCCAGGTGTGGACGATGGTTTCGGAGACGCCGAGGCGGACGATGCCGCGCATGGTGGTGCGGTCGCCGACCGCGTCCATCATCTCCGCTCGCAGCCGCAGCGCACGCTCCGCATAGCCGAGCAGTTCCTTGCCCTTTTGCGTCGGCGCCACCGCGCGCCGGTCGCGTTCGAGCAGGCGCGTACCGAGTGCTTCCTCCAGTTGTGCGATGCGCATGGAGATGGCGGGCTGGGTGGTGTTGAGCTTCTCGGCGGCACCGCGGAAACTTCGCAGATTGGCGACCCAGAGGAATGTCTCCAACGTTTTGAACTCGATCATCGCAGGCTCCCGCGGAATCCCTGATAACAAGAGCTTATCAAATTCCATCGGAAAGCAAGATTGGACAGATAACGGCCGTGGTGATCGGCTGAGTGATAAGAGAGTTGTGTTGCTGTTGTCGGGTGCTTTGACACTTTCGATTGGACTATTCCAGGCGGCGACAGGGCTGCTAGGCTTCGATAACGAAAACACGACGGGGGCAAGGATGCGCAGAGTCGGGCTTGCTGTAGAGTCGAGGCCGGTCGCTTCGGGCGTGATGGTTCTTGCTCGCGGGACGCAGCCATGATCCGCATCTGGCTCGATCGTCTTTATCTCGTCTCCGGCTGGCTGGCCGGTTTGTTCCTACTCGCCATCTTCGTGCTGATGATGTTGCTCTCCGCCGGGCGGCCGATCGGCTTCAACATCCCGGCCGGTGACGACCTGGTGTCGTGGTGTATGGCCGCGATGTCTTTCCTCGGCCTCGCGCATACATTCCGTCATGGCGAGATGATCCGTGTTGGCCTTTTGATCGATCGGATCGAGGGCAAGCCGCGGCACATCGTCGAGATCGTCGCGCTCGTGCTCGGTGCCGGCTTCACGGCCTTCTTCGCCTATTACGCCGTGTTGATGACGTTCGACTCCTGGCGGTTCAACGACATGTCGCAAGGCGTGCTGGTGGTGCCGCTGTGGATTCCGCAGCTCGGTTATTCCGGCGGACTGGTCATTCTTCTGATCGCATTCGTCGACGAACTGGTCCACGTGCTCGCCGGTGGCGAGCCGCGCTACGAGAAGCCGAAGCCGAAGACCGCCGAGGAGGCGGTCGAGCAAGCCATCCAGAGCGCGGTGTAACGATCATGCAGCTTGTCGAAATATCCGGCCTGCTGCTGATCTTCCTCACGGTGCTGCTCGGCTCCGGCGTCTGGATCGCCATCGCGCTGATGGCGACCGGCTATGTCGGCATGCAGTTCGTCGGTGGCGGCATTCCGGCGGGGCCGGTGCTGGCGACGACGATCTGGGGCAACAGCGCGTCGTGGTCGCTTGCTGCGCTGCCGCTGTTCATCTGGATGGGCGAGATTCTAGTCCGCACCAAACTGTCGGAAGAGATGTTCCGTGGCCTTACGCCGTGGCTGAACTGGATTCCTGGCCGGTTGATGCACGTCAATGTGCTCGCCTGCGGAATCTTTGGTTCGGTGTCGGGTTCTTCCGCAGCCACCTGCGCGACGGTGGCGAAGATCGCGCTGCCGGAATTGAAGAAGCGCGGCTACGACGAGACGGTGTCGCTCGGTTCGCTTGCGGGCGCGGGGACGCTCGGCATTCTCATTCCGCCGTCGATCACCATGGTGGTCTATGCGGTCGCGGCGAATGTCTCGATCATCCAGATTTTTCTCGCCGGCTTCCTGCCGGGGTTGTTGGTGATGGTGCTGTACAGCGGCTACATCGCCGGCTGGTCGATGCTGCATCCGGAGCGCACGCCGCCGGCCGATCCGCCAATGACGTTGCGGGAGAAGCTCAGCGAGTCGACCAAGCTCGGTCCGACCATGGCGCTCATCATTCTGGTGTTCGCCGCGCTGATGTTCGGCTGGGCGACCGCGACGGAATGCGCCGCCTGGGGCGTGCTCGGTTCACTGGCGATCGCGTGGTGGCACGGTGCGCTCACCCGCGAGTCGTTCTGGCTGAGTGTAATGGGCACGGTCCGCGTCAATTGCATGATCATGCTCATCCTCGCCGGCGCGTCCTATATGTCGACGTCGATGGCCTATACCGGCATTCCGGCGGCGCTGGCGACCTGGGTCGACAGCTTCCATCTCAGTCCCTATGCGCTGATCGCCGCGCTCACGGTCATGTACATCGTCCTCGGCACCGCGCTCGACGGCATCTCGATGATCGTGCTGACGACGACCATCGTCATCCCGATGATCAAGCAGGCCGGCTTCGATCTGGTCTGGTTCGGCATCTTCGTCGTGCTGGTCGTCGAAATGGCGGAAGTGTCACCGCCGGTCGGCTTCAATCTGTTCGTGCTGCAAACCATGAGCGGGAAGGATTCCAACACCGTGGCGAAGGCGGCGCTGCCGTTCTTCTTCCTGCTGATCCTTGCCGTCGCCATCATCACCATTTTCCCGGACATCGTCATGGTGCTGCCGCGGCTCGCATTTCCGGGATAAGCTCGGCTCACCGTTCTGAACAAAGGGGCGTCACATGCTGTATCGGACTTTGTTTCCTGCGTTGCTTTCCGCTGCATTTGCGGCGGCGCTGATCGCTACGCCAGCCGCGGCGCAGACCAAGTGGAATCTGCCGGCCGCATATCCCGCCGACAATCCGCACACCGTGAACCTGTTCGCTTTCGCCAAGGATGTGAAGGACGCGACCGGCGGCAAGCTCGACATTACCGTTCATGCCAATGCCTCGCTGTTCAAGGCACCGGAAATCAAGCGGGCGGTGCAGACCGGCCAGGCGCAGGCCGGCGAGGTGCTGATCTCGATCCACGAAAACGAGGACCCGGTATTCGGTGTCGACGTGGTGCCGTTCCTTGCCACCAGCTATCCGCAGGCGATGAAGCTGTGGAAGGCGTCGCGTGACGCGATCGAGAAGAAGCTCGCGACGCAGGGCCTGATGGTGCTGTTCGCGGTGCCGTGGGGACCGCAGGGCATCTACGCCAAGAAGGACATCAACAGCGTCGAGGACATGAAGGGCCTGAAGTGGCGCGCCTATAACGTCGGCACGTCGCGCATCGCCGAACTGGTCGGTGCGCAGCCCGTGACCATTCAGGCCGCCGAACTGCCGCAGGCGCTGGCGACCGGCGTCGTCACTGCGTTCATGACGTCGGGCTCGACTGGCTACGACACCAAGGCCTGGGAGACCATGACGCATTACTACGATGCGCAGGCCTGGATCCCGAAGAACATCACCTTCGTGAACAAGGCCGCCTTCGACGCGCTCGACAAGCCGACGCAGGACGCGGTGTTGAAGGCTTCTGCGACGGCAGAAGAGCGCGGCTGGAAGATGTGGCAGGAGAAGAGCGACTGGTATCTCGACCAGCTGAAATCGCACGGCATGAAGGTGCTGCCGCCGAGCGCGGAATTGAAAGTGCCGACGATGGGCCCGTCGCGGGAGAACCGCCGCGTTGCCGTCCGCCGCATCACGCCGCTGATCGACAGGACGGCGGCGCGGTAGTTCGGCGCGGCCCCGCGCACTGCGCGCTCCCCTCTCCCCGTTCTTACGGGGAGATGTGAAACGCGCGTGTGGCGAGGGCGGTACCGCCTACTTCCTATACGCC
>JBQCFU010000459.1:0-8678 GCA_051958775.1 Pseudolabrys sp. | reverse complement strand
TCTGGTCCTCGGCATCATGAACCTCATCAATCTGGCTCATGGCTCGCTCTATATGATCGGCGCCTATCTTGGCGCGACTTTCATTGTGCATACCGGATCGTTCCTGATCGGCACGCTGGCCGCCATCGTTGGAACTGTTGCGGTCGCGCTGCTCCTCGAAGAACTGGTGCTGCGCAGACTTTACAAGGCGTCGCATCTGCATCAGGTGCTGGGAACGTTCGGGATCGTGCTCTTCCTGAACGAAGTCGCGAGAATCATCTGGGGCTCGGGCGCGCAGTTCATCCCGACGCCCGAGTTCCTCAAGGGACAGCTCGTCCTGTTCGGCGACGTCGTCTATCCGGTCTATCGCATCACCATCATTGCCGTCGGGCTCGCCATCGCGGCGCTTCTCTATGTGATGATTACCTATACGCGCCTCGGTATGCTGATCCGCGCCGGTGCCAGCAACCGCGACATGGCCGCAGCGCTCGGCATCAACATCAACCGGCTGCTGACGGTAGTGTTCGGCCTCGCCGCAGCCCTCGCTGCGCTTGCCGGCCTCCTGCTAGGCCCGCTGCTGTCCATTCAGCCTGGCGCCGGCGATCCGATCGTCATCACGGCGCTGGTCGTGCTGGTGATCGGCGGCATCGGCTCGATTCGCGGCGCGTTCTTCAGTGCCCTGCTGATCGGCATCGTCGACACACTCGGACGGAGCTTCCTGTCGCCGCTGTTTCAGTACGTCTTCTCGACATCGGTCGCCGATACCGCGGCACCAATCATCGCGAGCCTGCTGATTTATCTTCTGATGACAGTGATTTTGGTGATGCGCCCACAGGGCCTGTTTCCGGCGAGGATGGGATGACATCGCAAAAGCAAATCGTGATCGGCAGCGGCCTCCTGCTCCTCTTTCTGCTGGTGCCGCTCGTCACCCGCTCCTTCGACCTGCCGTTCTATCTGCTGCTCGCAACCCGCATCGTCATTTTCGCGATAGCAGCCCTGAGCCTCGACCTGATCCTCGGTTACGGCGGGATGGCAAGCTTCGGCCATTCCGTCTTTCTCGGGCTCGGCGGCTATACCGTGGGAATCATGGCGTTCCACGGCATCGACAATGCCTGGCTGCAATGGCCCGTCGCCCTGATCGTCTGCGCAATCGCCAGCGCGATCATCGGACTGATCTCCCTGCGCAGTTCGGGCGTGTACTTCCTGATGATCACGCTGGCGCTGGCACAGATGCTGTATCTGGTCGCGTTCAGCTTGAAAGCCTATGGCGGCGATGACGGTCTGCCACTGGACCGCCGCAGCGTGCTGTGGCCGCTCAACCTTGCCGACCCGACCCAGTTCTATCTCCTCTGCCTCGGTCTGCTCGCCTTGTTCTATTGTCTGCTGGTCCGGCTCGTACGGTCGCGCTTCGGTCTACTGCTGCGCGGTAGCCAGGAAAATCTCATCCGCCTCGAGACACTGGGTTTTCCGACGCTGCGCTACCGGCTGATCGCCTTCATGATATCCGGCACGATGTGCGGCGTCGCCGGCATCTTGCTGACGAACCTGACCGAGTTCATCGCGCCGAGCTATATGAGCTGGGAACGGTCCGGCGAGCTGATGATCATGGTGGCGATCGGCGGCATCGGCACGCTGTTCGGCCCGATGATCGGCGCGACCGCAGTCCTCTGCGCGCAGGAGATCATTTCCACGTTCACGCCCCACTGGCAGATTTTCGTCGGCCCTGCGCTTGTCGTCATCGTGCTCGGGGCGCAACGCGGCGCACTCAATTTCAGATCGCGCAAGCGGACAAAGCTGAAATATGCCCGCACGACCGGAAGCGCAGCCGTATCATGACGCCTGACATTCTTACCGTTGACGGCCTGACCAAGCGTTTCGGCGGCCTTGTCGTCACCTCCGATCTCTCCCTCACGATCCGCGAGGGAGAGATCCATGCAATCATCGGCCCGAACGGTGCTGGCAAAACCACTTTCATCAGCCAGCTCCAGGGAACGCTCCGGCCGGACCACGGACGGATCGTCTTTGAGGGGACGGACATCACCCATACGCCGATCCATCGGCGCGCGCGTATGGGGCTTGCGCGCTCATTTCAGATCAGCTCGATCTTCCCGCGCCTCACCGTCTTGCAAAATGTCATTCTGGCGGTCCAGGCGCATGAGGGCCATTCGTTCCACTTCTGGAGTCCGGTGGAAGCAGGCGCGACGCTGAATGCAAAGGCGTGCGCGGCACTCGATCATGTCGGCATCATGCGGATCGCCGACACGCCGGCCGGCGAGATCGCCTACAGCGAACAGAGGCAGCTCGAATTCGCCATGGCGCTCGCGGCGGAACCGAAACTGCTGCTGCTGGACGAACCGATGGCTGGCATGAGCAAGGACGAATCAATGCTGCTGATGGCGGTGATCCAGCGCATCAAGCGCAATGTCTCGATCCTGCTGGTGGAGCACGACATGGACGTCGTCTTCTCGCTGGCCGATCGCATCACGGTGCTGGTTCGCGGCCAGGCCATCGCAACCGGAACGCCGGAAGAAATCCGCAACAACGCGGATGTCCGCGCAGCTTATCTAGGTGACGAGTAGACGATGCTCACAGTCAAAGGGATTCATTCGGCCTATGGGCCGTCCCGCGTTCTCTTCGGTATCGATTTCGCCATCGGCCGCAACGAGATCGTGACGCTGCTCGGCCGCAACGGCATGGGCAAGACCACGATTATTCGCTCGATCATGGGCATCCTGAAGCCGCTCGAGGGCAGCATCCATTTCGACGGGCGGGATATCACGGATGCTCCGGTTCACGAGATTGCCCGCTGCGGTATCGGCCTGGTGCCTGAGGGGCGGCAGCTTTTCCCGAATCTGACGGTCGAAGAGAACATCATCATCGCCGCGACGCCCGGCGGGCGCGGTCACTGGACCAAGGACATGGTCCTCGATCTATTCCCGAGCCTGAAAGCCCGCCTGCAGCATCTCGGCTGCAATCTCTCGGGCGGCGAGCAACAAATGGTCGCGATCGGCCGCGCGCTGATGACCAATCCGAAGCTGCTGATCCTGGACGAAGCGACCGAAGGTCTTGCGCCACTCGTTCGCGCGGAAATATGGGACTGCATCGCCAAGCTGAAGCATCGCGGCCAGTCGATCCTGCTCATCGACAAGAATCTGGCGCCGTTGCTGCGACTGGCCGACCGTCATTACATCGTCGGCAAAGGGCAGATCGTCTGGTCCGGCGGCTCCGAGGCGCTGACCGCACAGGCAGAGCAGCTCAACGGCTATCTTGGAATCTGAGGATCGCGGCGCTTCACGAGACGCAATCACTCGGCAATGTCGGCAAACTTGAAATAAAAACAGGCCCGGACCACGCCGCACGCGGCAGCGATCCGGGCCTCGCTAGAGCAGCCTTATGCGCCGCCGGCGCCGAGAATGGCGATTGCCTCGATCTCGACCTTCACGTCCGGAGCCGCAAGCTGGTTGATGCCGATCAGCGAGCAGCAGGGAAAGTCGCCGGTGAAATATTCGGACCGTGCACGCCAGACTTCTTCACGTTCGCGAATATCGGTGACGAAGATCGTCATCTTGACGATATCGTCCATCTTGCCGCCGGCCGCTTCGATCAGCCCGCGGATCTTCTCGAACGTCATGCACGACTGCGCGTAGACGTCCTTCGCGCCATCGACCTGGCCGGCGAGATTGTGCGCCGTCATGCCGGAGATGAAGATCTGATTGCCGACCGCGAGGCAGTTCGACCAGGTCTTGGCCTTCGGCTCCTTCGCCTTGTCGCTGAGGATGCGTTTCTTCTTGCTCATTCTCTTTCTCCTGTTGGGGATGGGTAAAACGATCGGCGCGCAGCGGCTCAGGAAGCTGCGGCGACAATTTTGGCTGTCACCGTGCCGATGTCCGCGATGCTGCCGGACAGCTTGTCGCCCGGCGGGACCGGTCCGACGCCCGCCGGTGTGCCGGTGAAGATCACGTCGCCGGGCTTCAGATGATAAAAGCGTGACAGATTGGCGATGATTTCCGGGACCGACCAGATCATGTCGGCCACCGTCGCCTTCTGCTTCAGCGTGCCGTTGACCGTCAGAGAAATCTCACCCATCGGCGAGACCGGCAGATCGGATGCGAGCCGTACCGCGCCGACGATCGCCGACTGCTCGAACGATTTTCCGGTTTCCCAGGGCCTCCCCTTGTCGCGCGCCGCGAGGTGCAGATCGCGTCGCGTCATGTCGAGACCGGCGGCATAACCGAACACGACATCCTCCGCGGTCTCCGGCGAGACCGCGAACGCCGGCTTGCCGATCACCACGACCAGCTCCATCTCGTAGTGATAATTCGCGGTTTCCGGCGGATCAGGAATTGACTGGTCGCTCGACACGATAGAGTCCGACGGCTTCATGAAGAAGAACGGCGGCTCGCGCGTCGGATCCTTGCCCATCTCGCGTGCGTGATCGGCATAGTTGCGGCCGACGCAGAAGATACGACCGACTGCCACGCGCGCTTCCGATCCCACGACCGGCAAAGTCGGGACAGGTTCGGCGAACAGAATGCTGCCGGCGGCATCATACGGACGCGGCCCACGGCCCTGCTCGCTCAACGTCAGTTCCAGCGCTTCGATTCGGTCGGAACCCCAGAATCGTTCATCGCCGACGATGAAGAACGGCGCGCCGAGAATGCCGTTCTTCTGGCACCACTCCTTGTTGTCCAGCAGCACACGATCGAGATCGGCCGTCGCGTCGGCGGCTGCCTGGAGGTCGCTCTCCGGAATCCCGACATCGCGGGCGATCTGCTTAACCACCGCGCCATCGCTGATATTGAGACCGTGCGACCAATAGGCCCGGATGACACGCTCCGTGAACTCCTGGAAGAAGGGCGACCGCATCTGCTGCAGCCATTGGCCAAGGCGAGACGCATCAACCACACCGGTCAAACGCCACGCCGGCGGATTCCACGGCACCTGTCGCCAACCGTAGCGGCGCCGGCAGTCTTCGCGATTATAGGAAAAGCGCGGATTATCTTCGGTGATCGGCAGGCTCGACGGGCGCGGCACTTCGCTGACGATGCGCCAATCGATCTCGACGCTATAACGGCGCGGTAGCGCAAGAATTCGGTCGATGATCAGCGCACAAAAGGGGCTGCGATAGTTCAGAACAACGGTGACGCGCGATGCTGGCATGGAGAAACAATCTGGTTTTGGCATGAGGGGACCGAGCACGCGCCCGGAAGAACCGGGCCGCGCACCATCGGAAAGCATGAGTGAGATCGGCTAGAACGTCGCCGTCACGTCTTGGCGACCGCCGTTGGCGGTCAGCGCCCGTTCGCGATACATGCCGAGCAATTCGATCGACGGCTGATCGGTGATCGAGAACAGATAGGCATCACTGTTGCCGTTGCGATGCTCGTGCCAAGCCCAGGTCGGCACGACGAAGACATCACCCTGGCGCCAGTTGAAGGCGGTCCCGGCGATGACGCTCGTGCCGGAGCCTTCGATCACGTAATAAACAGTGCTCGATGTAGCCCGGTGCGCCTTGGTGTGCTCGCCGCCCCGCAGCAGTTGCGCGCGGCACGACATCGTCGGCAATGTCGGGCCCGCGTTCGCCGGATTGACGTACTCAAGAAGAATGCCGTCGAA
This sequence comes from Pseudolabrys sp., assembly GCA_051958775.1. GTDB lineage: Bacteria > Pseudomonadota > Alphaproteobacteria > Rhizobiales > Xanthobacteraceae > Pseudolabrys. Next base: position 3,083 of record JBQCFU010000459.1, on the reverse strand, counting down.
AGGACTGCCCTCTTCTCCGGCGAGCTTGCACAGCGCCGCCTGCATCTCGGTCCACGGATAGCGCATCACCGGCTGCTGTTCCGGATAGGGCGACCATCCCGTCGGGCGATAATGCCCCATGCGGTGCCGCGTATAGTCCAGCGGCTTGTCGGGGCACACCTCGCCCTCGCCGGGCTCGAACAGACTCGCCTGCATCAGATTGACGAGCGGGAAGTCGAGGGCATCGAGCCAGACGATGTCATGCTCTGTTTCGTTGGAGTGCTCATGCCAGCTCCAGGCGGGCGTGAGCAGCAGATCGTTCTTCTCCATGAGAAGCTTCTCGCCCTGCACCTTGGTATAGACCGTGCCGCCCTGGCTTTGCGCCGCGAAACGGATGGCGCCGGCGGCGTGGCGATGCGCCGGCGCGCGCTCGCCGGCACGCACAAGCTGCACGGCCGTCGCGATGGTGTGGCTGGTGCTGTAGAACGGAGTGAGGTCGGGATTGACATGCTCCATGGAGCGGCGCTCTGCGCCGCGCTCCGGCGTGATCAGATCGCCAGCCCGCATCAGCAGCGGAATGATGTCGTCCCAGCGCCAGAGCCAGGGCCGATAGCTGGTCCGCGGCTCGCGCGACACGAACTCGGACACATATTTCCAGGTCGGCGCCATATGCGCGGCGGCGAGATCATCATGCAGCAGATCAAGCGAGTCGTTCTTCAGCATGCCTAGGTCCCCTCGAAGATCGTTACGACCCGGCAGAACGCGATGACCGCGCACCCGATCCGAGCGTTGTGAAGCGTCGATCGAATAGGGCCGCACAACATCGCGCTGCGTCCTGATCGCCGGTCTCCAAGGTAGGAGACACGATCAGAAAGTCCTGTCCCAGCAGGGACAGCGTTCGACGCTGACGAGCCCTAACGTCTCAATAGAAGCTACGCTAAAGTCTCATTCTATATGCTGTCAATCTTTTTATCGATAAAATATAATTCTTGCGATAAATCCTGCGAGGACTAATGTGCCTTCAGAATGCGAACCAAGCGGGTTTTCGACACATGCCGAGTGCAACGGAGCGAAAGCTAATGACTGATGCGGGGGCCGATGAAGCCCTGCTCATGAATACCGCTTGGGAGCTGCTGCGAAGCGATATCGTGTCCGGCACGCTGGCGCCTAACACGCGGTTGCGGATCGCCAACCTTCGCGACACTTACGGCATCGGATCGACGCCGCTGCGCGAAGCTCTCTCGCGACTCGTCTCCGATGGCTTCGTCGTCAGCCTGGAGCGTCGCGGCTTCATGGTCGCGCCGATCTCGCTCACCGATTTGCGCGAACTGACCGACCTGCGCAAGCTCCTCGAAAAGGAAGCGCTTCGGCAGTCGTTGATGCTGGGCGATGAGCGCTGGGAAGCATCCGTCATCGCCGCATTTTATCGGCTCGAAAAGCTTGAGAAAGAGATTCGCGCCGGCGAAGAGACCCGCTCAGCGGAGTGGGAGCCGCTCAATCAGGAATTCCACGAAACGCTGGTTGCGGCCTGCCCGTCGGAACGACTCAAGGCGACGCGGCGCAGCGTCTATCTCGGCATGATCCGTTACCGTCGCGTCTGCCTCTCGCTCGGCTCGCTAAGCCGCAACGTGCACGGAGAACATGTGCAACTTAAGGATGCCGCCATCGCACGCGACATCGCCAAAGCGGAAGCCTTGATCGACGCTCATCTCGAACAGACGTTCGATCGCATCGCCCAGAGCGGCCGGTTCAAGAGCTAGCCCACGCCGCCCCTAATGAAATTCCTTGTCTTTCAGCACGTCGACATCGGATCGCCCGGCATCTTCGGCAAGCTGATGCAGCAGGACGTATTGGCCTTCGACATTATCAAACTATACGAAGGGCAAGACATCCCGGATCTGGCCCATTATCGCGCTCTTATCGTGCTCGGCGGGCCGATGAATGTCTGGGACGAAGATCGCTATCCTTGGCTGCGACGTGAAAAAAGCGCCATTCGGAGATTTGCTCTGATGCTGCGCCGCCCCGTTCTTGGCATATGCCTCGGACATCAATTGCTGGCGGAGGCGCTCGGCGGAACGGTTGGACCGATGGCAAAGGTCGAAATCGGCGTTTCACGGGTCGAAATGACACCGGAAGCGAATAGCGATTTTCTATTCGGCCAAATGCCTACTCCTTTCCGCTGCGTACAATGGCACGGATCAGAAATCAAAACGCTGCCGTCCGAGGCGAGAATCCTGGGATACAGCGAGCTGTGCGCTGTTCAGGCGTTTCGATTTGCGCAGCATGCCTATGGTGTCCAATTCCATCCAGAGGTCGAAACCTCCACGATCCACCGCTGGGTCAATTTGCCATCGTTTCGCGAAGCGCTCATCCGAGATCTCGGCCCTGGCGCCGTGACGGAGTTTACCGCGGTCGCGGACAGACAGATGATCGGCTTCAACCGCACCGCCGAAACACTTTATCGGCAGTTTCGCCAGATCGCGCTTTAGCTGACACACCGTTTCATCCAATTCGGCTGAATTTGAGTGCGCAATGCGGGGCACGAAACCGGTCCCAACTTACCAATAGTTGCGCGGTTACCAGGGCGGAAGCGCTCCAAGCCCCACCCGAACAGGAGCGCATCACGATCGGCAGGCGACAAGACTCGCACAGGCGGGCGGATCGGGAAGAAATAGGTGGAAAGCCGCCGCGCCAGGCAGGCGGACGGCCGTCCCGGACCTCGCGACGACGCGCCAGCGACTGAGACGCCGGCGACTTGGGCTGGCGTTTCGGATGGACTACTTCGCGGGATACACGCTTCGACACTTGCACACTCGGGCAGGCCGGAAGCGTTGTTTTCCGAGGCTTTTGGCAGGTCCAAAAAGTGGCGGAGGGGCGAATTAACTGGCGGAGAGGGAGGGATTTTCCTATCCGCGCAACGAACACAGCAAAATCAATGACTTAAGTCGCGCTGCGATAGGTCGTGTGTACCAATAAAATGTACCGCTGTCGAGCGACCGATACGGGTTTACAGGGCCCAGCGCGCCCTACTCTGACCTATTCCGGCCTAAAGCCCAGAGTGGAGATCATCTTGATAAAGTAAGGAATATTCCTTACTTATGTCA
>JBQCFU010000458.1:0-2582 GCA_051958775.1 Pseudolabrys sp. | reverse complement strand
TGGCGACCTTCCGAAGAGCGGCTTCATGGCTGGTGCTGAATTGACGACCAAGCCGGTTGCCTAGCTCGCGAGCGGCATCACGTTCGCTCTGATCGCGGCCAAGCTCTTCGGCATAGAACGCCGTGGCCATCTGCCGGGGCGACAACGCCTGCCCGGTGCGGGGTGGTCGGGCTTGGGTCGGATCATTCCCGAGAGCGTGCCGGGCTGCCTCAAGTTCGGCTTGGAGGGTCGCGACCACGGCGGGCAGCAACCGGGTGGCGTGAGCTTTGCTGGTCGCTTTGACGGGCGCCCAAAGCTCCCGTTTGCCGATCAGTGGACGAAGTTTTTCGGGGACGGCGAGGCGGGCGTACCACCCGCTTTCGCGCTGGACGAGATAGCGAGGCAGAGTGCTCAAAATAAAAACCCGTCAAAATTCTGGGAAAAATTATGTAGCAAAAATAAGGGAAAAGCCGCATAGATTCAATAACTTCCAATTTTATCAATGAGATAATTCTGGGAAAAAGGGCCTCTTCTCGGCCGCACCACTCCTTCTAAGATACTGATATTGATGACATTACTGGCCCGCACCCGACAGGGTGCGCGGCCTGTCATGTTTCTGGGCTAGAGCAGGCCAGGATTCGGGGGAACCTGCGTCGCCGGGTGGCCCGCGCGCAGATGCATGCCGCCAGCGACCGCGTGAAAGTGGGCTCTGCATGGCCGGGACGGAAACCAGCGACGGTGACGCGGGCGCAACGCCGCGGTGGGGCCGGCCGCGGCACTGGCTGGAAGTCCTGCTGGTATTCACCCGGCTCGGTCTCACATCCTTCGGCGGCCCGGTCGCCCATCTCGGATTTTTCCGCGACGAGTTCGTGGCGCGGCGGCGCTGGCTCGACGACCGCGCCTATGCCGATCTGGTGGCGCTCTGCCAATTCCTGCCGGGACCGGCGTCCAGTCAGGTCGGAATCGCCATCGGCCTGTCGCGTGCGGGCTATGCCGGTGCGCTCGCGGCGTGGACCGGCTTCACGCTGCCGTCCGCCATCGCGCTCGTGCTGTTCGCCTATGGCGTGAGCGGGGCCGGCGACATTTCCAATGTCGGCTGGATCCACGGCCTGAAGGTCGCGGCCGTCGCCGTGGTCGCGCAGGCCCTGCTCGGGATGATGCGCACGCTCGCGCCCGACAAGCCACGCGCGACGCTCGCGGTCGCAGCCGCGGTGATCGTGCTCGCGGTGCCGTCGGCGTGGGGACAGGTCGGCGCGATCGCGCTCGGCGCGCTGACCGGCTTATGGCTCCTGCGCACGACTGTGGCGGTCGAACCCGCGACGCTGCCCTTGGCGGCGAGCCGCACGGTCGGTGCGGTGTCGCTGGCGCTGTTCTTCATCCTGCTCGCCGGACTGCCGCTGATCGCGGCGGTGGTGCCGTCTCAGGCGCTCGCGGTGTTCGAGGCGTTCTATCGCGCCGGTTCGCTGGTGTTTGGCGGCGGCCACGTGGTGCTGCCGCTGTTGCAAGCCTCGGTCGTCACGCCCGGCTGGGTGAGCAATGATGCCTTCCTCGCCGGCTACGGCGCCGCGCAGGCGGTGCCCGGACCGCTGTTCACGTTCTCCGCTTATCTCGGTGCGGTGATGGGGCCGCAACCGAACGGCTGGGCCGGTGCGATCCTGTGTCTGGTCGCGGTGTTTCTGCCGTCGTTCCTGCTGGTGATCGGCGCGCTGCCGTTCTGGGACCGCCTGCGTGGTCGTCGGGGTGCGCAGGCGGCCTTGCGCGGCGTCAACGCTGCCGTCGTCGGCCTGCTGCTGGCGGCGCTCTACAATCCGGTCTGGACGGCGGGCATCACCAGCACCGCCGACTTCGCGCTGGCGGCCGCGGCGTTCCTGCTGCTGTTCATGTGGCAGACGCCGCCGTGGCTCGTGGTGCTGTTGAGCGCCGGGGCGGGCGCCGCCATCGCCGCGCTGTGAGTATCAGCGATAGATGATGACGCCGCGGCGCGGATCGGGGCCGGGCGTGAAGTCGCGCGAATAGCGCGGCACCTGCCGTTGCTGAGGCGGGACCGTGCGCGGCCAGGCGTAACGCGGCGGCTGCGGCGGAGCGGCGACGCGCGGCGGTTTCGGCGGCGGTGTGGCGCTCGGCACCACATGGACAATGCGGTAGCCGCGCTTCTTCAACTCCTGGAGGAGCAGCGGCAGCGCGAGCGCGGTCGCCGGCTGCACGTCGTGCAGCAGCAATACGCCACGCTTCCTCTGCTCGATCCGCTCCACCGCGCGTTTCACTACCTCATCCGCTGGAATGTTCTTCCAGTCGTCGGCGTCGAAGTCGACGCTCCAGACGGCGATGCGGCGGGTGGCGAGATAGTCCTCGATCGGCCGCAGACGCAGCAGGCCGGGAATCCGGAAATAGGGGGTGAGATGCCGCGGATCGCCGAGCGCGGCGGTCACCGAGGCGATGCCGTCGTTGATCTCGGCTTCGGCGCGCGGCTGCGCCATCTGGTCGAAGGTCAGCGGATGGTTCTGGCTGTGCGAGCCGACCGTGTGGCCTTCCTTGAAGATGCGCCGGGCGAGATCGGGATTGGCGGTCGCCTGCCGGCCGACCAGGAAGAACGTCGCCTTGAT
>JBQCFU010000457.1:0-6340 GCA_051958775.1 Pseudolabrys sp. | reverse complement strand
CGGAAGTTCACCGCGACAAAATTCTGATCGAGATCGCTGTCGATGGTGGACAGCGCCGCCGGCATGCCATCGCGCGTATCGGCCAGATCGAAATTGATCGGGCTCGAGAATTTAAGCCGCAGCAGTTCGCTGGTGCGCTCGGTGTTCACCGACACGCCGGGCGGCATCTCGAAGATGTAGCGGGTGAAGGTCGGCTGCGTACCGACTTTCACGCGAATGGTCGGCACCGTCGGCTCGGCCGGCATCTGCGCACGCAGTTTGCGCTCGGCCTCCTGCGCGCGCCGCGCCAGGTCTTCCACCACTTCCTGCGGCAATCCCGGCCGAATGCCCGTCCAGGTCGACGGCAGCAGATCGAAATAGATGCGCTCGCCGGCAAGCTGCTTGTTGACGTCGACCTTCTGCTTCAGCGCAATCCGCAGCGCCATGCCATCCGGATCGCGCCGTACGACACCGATGTAATCGCGTGCCCCGGCGACCAGCCCATCGATCGGCACCGCGATCGGCTTGGAGAAACCCAGGATCAGGATATTGCCGGACAGGCGCACACTGGCATCGAGCGCCTCGGCCATCCGGAAAACGATGCGGGCGTAGCCGCCCGTGGTATTGACCGAGACCTCGCCCCGCACCGGCTCATTGGCCGCCGCTTCCGCCAATGCGGCGATGGACTGGGGTGGGGGGGTTGGCTGGGCCTGCGCCATGCCGGGAACAGCCGCCGGCAGCGACAGCGGCACGACAGCCACGGTCATCCAGGCGGCGCGCCATACGGCCACGCCGATACCCATCGAATACGCACGCATACGCCTACTCACCCAGCCCGATACGCAGGCCTTCAGCCGGGAGAGTACCGACAGGCGTTTAAAGGGGGATTAACCGTGCAACCGACGCGGGGCAGGATTTCCGGGCTCAACCGCCCGGTTTGCCTTCGATTTTCGGCAGATCGGCCGTGCTCGGCCGGCCTGGCGCGCTACCGGCGCGCATGGCCAGTTCGACGGTGAGCTTCTCCGCCTGCTCCGACGACATCGCCGCCAGCACATCGGAGAGCCGCCTCGGGTTCATCTGCGAAGCGACCTCGACCAGGATCTTCATATCGAGACGGTCGAAGATCCGCGCCGCATCCTTGGCCTTCATGCTCTCATACATGGAGACGATCGACTTGAAACGCGTAGCGTCGGCCTCTTCGCGCTTCTTGGTGGTAGCGCCGATCCGTTCCTCGAGATCGTGCAATTCGGCCGCCTTGGCGTCGACGCGCTTCTCGGCCGCTTTTAGCAGGCTCTCGCGCATGTCGATTTCGCGATTGCGCGTTTCGATTTCCTGACGCCGGTCACCGAGCCGTTCGAGCACAGCGCGCTCGCCGGGCGACGGTCCCTGCGGCGGGATCACGCCATTCTGGTCGGGCTGCGGCTGCGGGGGTGGCGGCGACTTGCTGACTTTGAGCGGCAGGTCGGAGGCAGCGCTTTTCGGCGCATCAGGCACCGAGCCAGTCACATCCGGATAGTTGAACATGTCGGAAGCCCAGGACCGCGACGACGACCGCCCCTGCCCGGCCGGTTCGGCCGCGGCTACTGTTGCCGGAGCATCGGTGATCTTGAGCTGATCCTGATTGCGTGCCGCCAGCCGTTCGCCGAGCGTGTAGCCGCCGTCGAGGACGATGCCCGCAGTCTTGAGCACGAACAGTCCGCCGACCGCCACGAGGACGATCGGGATCAACCGGACTTCGCGCAGCAGCGACATCGTCAGGCGGCCTTACCGGTGGCAAGCCGCAGCCGTGCGCGTTCAGCAAAAGCGGCAGCGGCGGCTGCCATGCTTTTGGCATCGGGCACAGCCGGCTGTTGCGGCTGCGCCGGCGTCGCAGTCGCCGGGCGCGACACCGCAACGATGCCGGCCAGCTTGCGCATCAGCGCGTCGGCCGCTTCGATCTGCCGGCCGAGCTCAGCGCAAAGCATATCGCCCTTGGCGAGTTGCTGGCCGAGCGTCTGATCGGTGCTGCTTGCGGTGCTCTTGAGACCAGCGATCGCCCGCTCCGCGATCTCCGTCGCGGTGACGAGTTCGCCGATCGTCGCCCGCAGCGACTGCTCATCGGCCTTGAGCATGCGAAGCTGCTTGTTGAGCCGCACGCAGTAGAGAATGGTGAGCAGCAGCAGGACCGCGACCATGCTCTCGATCGCGAAGCCGAAGACGTGCGTCATTGCGAGTCCATCCGATTGTTCGTTCCGTCCGCCTTCTCGAACATCGCGAAGGTGGTTTTGGGTTTGCGCAGCGGCTTCGCCACCCGCACCGCGACACGGTCGCCGACCCGGCCCATCCGGCCTTCAGTCAGCGCCACGTCCCCGCAACGCACGGTGACGAGCGAATCCGGCTTGATCTCCAGCGGCAGCGTATCGCCGACCTTGAGATTCATCATCTGCCGCAGCGGCAGGTTCGCTTCATAAAGAACGGCATCGACGCCGACGGATGCAAGGCCGATTTCGGTGGCGAGATGACCTTCCCAGATCGGATCACGGCCGAACTTCTCGCCCATGAACATCTGCAGCAGCACATCGCGGATCGGCTCGATCGTCGCGTAGGGCAGCAGCAGTTCGATATTGCCGCCGCGATCTTCCATATCGATGCGCAGGCGAACCAGGATCGCGGCATTGGCGGGACGTGAAATCGCGGCGAAGCGCGGATTGGTCTCCAGCCGGTCGATATTGAACGTCACCGGCGACAGCGGCTTGAACGCGAGCTCGGCATCGGCGAGCACGATCTCGATCAGCCGCTTCACCAGATTGGTTTCGATCGTCGTATAGGGCCGCCCCTCGATGCGGATCGACGACTGGCCACGACGGCCGCCGAGCAGCACATCGATGATCGAATAGATCAGGCTGGAATTGACGGTGAACAGCCCGAAGTTTTCCCACTCCTCCGCCTTGAACACCGCGAGGATCGCCGGCAGCGGGATCGAGTTGAGATAATCGCCGAACCGCACCGAGGTGATGCGATCGAGCGAAACTTCGACGTTGTCGGAGGTAAAATTGCGCAGGCTCGTCGTCATCAACCGCACCAGGCGATCGAAGACGATTTCGAGCATCGGCAGACGCTCGTAGGAGACCATCGCCGAGTCGATGATCGCGCGCATGCCGGAATGGTCGTTGAGATTGATGTCCGACAGGCTGAAGCCGAGCAGACTGTCGATCTCGTCCTGATTGAGGATGCGCTCAGCGCCGCCCTTGTTCTGACCGAGCGTGCCGTCGTCGATCATCGCGCTCCATTGCGCGGCCGCAGCGTCCTCGCCGGTCTCCGTCGGCTGATCGGCGTCCTTCGGACCGTCGTCGTCCGCTTCAAGCGCGAGCCCCCACTCCGCGGCAAGGGCGTCCTGATCGATCTGTTCTTTTTGCGCCATAGATGATGTTCTGAGGGTCGGCTTGAGACGTCGGCGAGGTCGCGAACGCGAGGCGGCTACTGGACGACGAGTTCCTTGAACAGCACGGCGTTGATCTTGTACGGCGAGATCGCCGCGTTGACGCGCCGCGTCAGCTCTTCCTTGAGCCGGTAGAGACCGGCGGAGCCTTCCAGATCGGTCGGCCGCAATTCGCGCAGATAAGTCTGGAACTGGTCCATGACGCGCGGCATCAGCGGCTGAATCTTCGGGATCAATTCGGCTTCCGGCAGTTCGAGCACCACCTTGACCTTCAGATATTGCGGCCGGTCGGTATTCGAGGTCGACAGATTGACCAGCACATCCGGCATATCGACGAAGGTCGCCGGCTTGACCGCCACCGGCTTCTCCTTCGGTTCTTCGTGGTGCTTGAAGAACTTCGTGTAAGCGAAACCGCCGCCACCGACGAGCAGCACCACGCCGCCGATCATCATCAGCATCTTCTTCGACAGCAGCTTGGACATCAGGCCGGCCTTGTCGCCCTTGGCCTTGCCCGAGGGCGCGGAGGCCCCTTCGGCGTCACCGTCCGCGGTCTGCGCTTTCGCTGCCATTCTGGCGCCCCTGTCTCGTCAGTCGATGGCGCGACGTGTCGACCTCGCGCCGCGCGTGCGCCCCCTGCACACGCCCCGACACTAGGTCCGTATGGTTAACGGAACCTTTAAACCGGCAGAATCTGCCGGGTCAGACTTGCCGCCGCGCGCTCTTTGCCCAGCCCCGGCAAGACCAGAAACAAGCTATCTATTTGATTTTCAATAATCTTCCAGTTTGGCACGACCCCTGCAAAGACCTTGGCGGCCCGCCGGTTTGGGAGAACCACGGGCCAGATCAGGTCGCGGACGCCTCGGGAGGGTGATCGTCGGCCAGGGGAGAGATCGATGCAGAACACTCTGCTGATCGGACTGTCGCGTCAGGTCGCGCTCCAGCGCGAACTCGACGTCGTCTCGAACAATATCGCGAATATGAACACGTCCGGCTACAAGGCCGACGGCGCGATCTTCGAGGAATTCCTGTCGCCGACGGCACGCGCCGCATCGACCAGCAGCCGCATCAGTTTCGTCCACGACAGTGCCACCTGGCACGACCTCCGCCAGGGCACGGTCGAGCAGACCGGCAATCCGCTCGACATCGCCGTGCAAGGCAAAGGCTTCTTCGTGGTGCAGACGCCGCGCGGCGAGCGCTACACCCGCAACGGCGCGTTGCAACTCAACGCCAACGGCGAACTGGTGACCGCCAGCGGCTATCCCGTGCTCGGCGACAACGGCCCGATCCGTTTCCAGTCGACCGACCGCAATATCATGATCGCGCAGGACGGCACCATCAGCGTGCAGGAAGGCACCCAGTCGCAGGCCAGCGCACTGCGCGGCCGGCTGCGTGTCGTCAGCTTCAATCGTCCGGAGCAACTGAAGAAGGACGGCGACGGCGCGTTCTCCACCGCTGCCAACAACCCGGCGCAGCCGGATACGGAGACCCGTGTCCTTCAGGGCTCGGTCGAGAAATCCAACGTGCGCAGCGTCGTCGAGATGACGCGCATGATCGAAGTCACCCGCAGCTACACCCAGGTCGCCGCGATGCTGCAGCAGCAAGGCGACATGCGGCAGTCGGCGATCCAGAAACTCGCCGACGTTCCGGCCTGAGCCTCGAAGGACTGACACGCCATGCGCGCACTCCACACCGCAGCGACCGGAATGATGGCCCAGGAACTCAACGTTCAGGTCATCTCCAACAACATCGCCAACATGCGCACCACCGGCTACAAGCGCCAGCGTGCGGAATTCCAGGATCTGCTCTACGAGCATGTGAGCCGCGTCGGCACGCAGACCTCGAACCAGGGCAACCAGTTACCGGCCGGCATCGAACTAGGCTCCGGCGTCAAGACCGTCGGCACACCGCGCCTGATGACCCAGGGTACGCCGGTCCAGACCGGCAAGGATTACGACGTCGCGATCCGCGGCGAAGGCTTCTTCAAGATCCTGCTGCCGGACGGCCGCACCGCCTATACCCGCGACGGTTCGTTCGAACTCGACTCGCAGGGCCGCCTCGTCACCGCCCAGGGCAATCTGGTGCAGCCGGCGATCACCATTCCACAGAACGCGCAGCAGGTCGCGATCAACGCACAGGGCCAGGTGTCCGCAACCCTGCCGGGTCAGACGGCACCCACGACGCTTGGCCAGATCGAACTATCGATGTTCGTCAATAAGGCCGGTCTGCAAGGCATCGGCGACAACCTCTATCTCGAAACGCCGGCCTCCGGCGCGCCGCAGAACGGCACACCGAACGTCGACGGCTTCGGCAACCTGCTGCAAGGCAATCTCGAGCAAGCCAATGTCGAAGCGGTCAGCGAGATCTCCGACCTGATCGCCGCACAGCGCGCCTATGAGATGAACGCCAAGGTGATCTCGGCGGCCGACCAAATGCTGCAATCCACCTCGCAACTGATGCGTTGAGGCCATCATGATCCGCATCATCCCCCTCGCCGCGCTCGCCTTCGCCGCGTTCGCCGCCACTACCGCCGCAGCCGAGCCGGCCCGTCCGATGCTCAAGCAGAGCGTCACTGTATCCAGCGATATCGTGCGCATCGGCGACCTGATCGACAACGCCGGCATCGTCGCCGACGTGCCGATCTTCCGCGCACCGAATCTCGGCCAGAGCGGCACCGTCAGTGCCGCAAGCGTGGCCGAGGCCGTGCGCAGCCACGCCATCGTCGGTCTCGATACCCGTGGCATCGTCGATGTGACGGTGACGCGACCCGGTCAGGCAGTTTCCGGCCGAGATATCCAAAAAACCGTCGCAGGGCTGCTCGGCGACGCCTATGCACTCGGCGACGCCGACGATATTGCAGTCACCTTCGAGCGCGAACCGCGCAGCTTCCAGATCGAGCCGTCGGCGAGCACCAAGCCACGCGTGCTGCAGGTCGGCTACGAGCCT
>JBQCFU010000456.1:0-8931 GCA_051958775.1 Pseudolabrys sp. | reverse complement strand
ACACCGTTGTCGTTGAGATATTTGACGTTGGTGTCGCCGGCCAGGAACCAGAGCAGTTCGTGGATGATCGACTTCAGATGCAGCTTCTTGGTGGTCACCATCGGGAAGCCGGCCGCGAGGTCGAATCGCATCTGATGGCCGAACACGGACAGCGTGCCGGTACCGGTACGGTCGTGCTTCTCGGCTCCATCGGCGAGAACCCGTTCCATCAGATCGTGATACTGGCGCATGTGGCGTGATCCGTTGGCGCGATCCGTCGAAGCTGATGCCGCCGGCAACCAGGCCAGGGCGATTTGTTACCTCAGGGGTAACACTCGTTGGTTTCTGAAGTAATCCCTCGCGGCGCGTCCGCAAAGAGGGGTTCGGCCGCTTGATCCCCTCGCCTGTGCATAAAAAAAGCGGCCCCGGTCGCCCGGGGCCGCCCGATTGCACATCCGGCAAGGCCGGCGATCATTCCTCGACGAACACCTCGTCGCGGCGCTTGCGGATCGACGGCAGGACCGCGATCACCAGCAGGATCAAAGCCAGCACCAGCAGGCTCGCCGACAGCGGCCGCGTCAGGAACACGGTCGCGTCACCGCGGGCGATCAGCATGGCGCGCCGGAGGTTTTCCTCCATCAGCGGGCCAAGGATGAAGCCCAGCAGCATCGGCGCCGGCTCGAAGTCGTGCTTGATGAGCCAGTAGCCGACCACGCCGAACAGCGCCGTCATCGCCACGTCGAACGGCGAGTTGTTGAGCGAGTAGATGCCGACGACGCAGAAGATGATGATCATCGGGAACAGCAGGCGGTACGGCACGCGCAGCAGGCGCACCCACACACCGACCAGTGGCAGGTTGATGACAACCAGCGCCAGGTTGCCGATCCACATCGAGGCGATCATGCCCCAGAACAGATCGGGCTGCTTGGTCATCACCTGCGGACCCGGAACGATGCCATGAATGGTCATCGCGCCGACCATCAGCGCCATCACCGCATTCGGCGGAATGCCGAGGGTGAGCAGCGGGATGAACGAGGTCTGCGAGGCCGCGTTGTTGGCGCTTTCCGGCGCCGCGACACCTTCGATCGCACCCTTGCCGAACCGCTTCGGGTTCTTCGACACTTTCTTTTCGAAAGTGTAGGCGGCGAACGACGCGATGATCGTGCCGCCGCCCGGCAGAATGCCGAGGATCGAGCCCAGCACCGTGCCACGCGCGATCGCGCCGGCCGACGCCTTGAGGTCGGCGATGGTCGGCATCAAGCCGGTCACCTTGCTCTGGACGATGTTGCGGTTGCCCGGATTGTCGAGGTTGCGGAGAATTTCACCGAACCCGAACACGCCCATGCCGACCTGCACGAAGCCGATGCCGTCCGACATTTCCGGAATGTCGAACGCCATGCGCGACACGCCGGTTTCAAGGTCGGAGCCGACCATCGACAGCAACAGACCGACCAGGATCATGGTCAGCGCCTTGAGCACCGAGCCCGACGCCAGAACGACGGCGAAGATCAGGCCGAGCACCATCAGCGAGAAGTATTCGGCGGGACCGAACAGCAGCGCGATGGAGGTGAGCGGCGCACCGAGCGCAGCCACCAGCACGGTGGCGACGCAGCCGGCGACGAACGAGCCGATCGCGGCGATGGCCAGCGCCGGGCCCGCGCGGCCCTGCTTCGCCATCTGGTGACCGTCGAGCGTCGTCACCACCGACGAGGACTCGCCGGGGATGTTGACCAGGATCGACGTGGTCGAGCCGCCGTACTGCGCGCCGTAATAGATGCCGGCGAGCATGATCAGCGCACCGACAGGCGGCAGGCCGAAGGTGATCGGCAGCAGCATGGCGATGGTCGCGAGCGAGCCGATGCCCGGCAGCACGCCGATGAGCGTGCCGACCAGCGCACCGATCAGGCACAGCATGATGTTGTAGGGTTGCGCCGCGATGCCGAAGCCGAGCGCGAGATTCGAGATCAGGTCATGCATCGGTCAGTACCAGAACTTCGGCCACAGCATGAACGGCAAGGCCAGGGCATAAGGGAAAAGGAGCGAGCAGAAGATCGTCAGCGCAACCGCCCAGATAAAGCTGTCGCGCCACTTCACTTCCGGCGTCGCGGCCGATGCCACCAGCACGGTGACAAAGGTCGTCGCCACAAGGCCCATCGGCCGGATCATTTCCGCAAACACCAGGACCGAGATGACCAGGAACACTGGTCCGCGGACCATAGTGCTCTTCTTGGGGTCACGCAGTCCCAAAATGGCCAGCACGGCGCCGAGCACGTACATGGCCACGCCGACCCACATCCAGAGCGGTGTCGTCGCATAATGGAACACGAAATAAGCAAGCGACCACAGCGCAGGCGCGCGCAGGTCATAGCGCTCGAGCGGCGGCGCCTCGGTCAGCAAACCGGTCACCGCCACCGCACCGCCGAGGATCGCGAGCAAACCGGCGAACAGCCGCGGCGCAGTCGCCGGGCCGAAGGCAAAGCCGCGCATGCCCTGCAAGTCCGCGGTCGCCAGCAACGCAACGATGGCGAGACCCACAAGCGCGATGCCGCCGTAGAAATCCTGCTCGTTGCGGATCGTCACCTTGCGCAGCATCACCGCCAAGCCGACCAGGCCCAGCAACACCGAAACGGCACGCGGTTCGAGCGTCGGCCCGAACAACGCGCCACCGGCGTTGTGATAAATTGAGGTCACCAGCGTAATAACGGCAAAGGCGACAATCGTGCCGCCTGCAAATACAGCGTGCTCTTGGCTTCTTGCGCGTATGGTTGCCGTATTCGCGGAGGTTTGGGCCCCCCTCGGACATTGCGTGCTCCTCCATTCTTCTTTGTTCTTTAATCCCCTCGGCCCTTAGCATAGGCGGATTGACGCGCCTATGCCAAGTATACGTCGCCCACAATGTGCCTCGGGCTTGGACAAGTCTGTGACGCTCAGAGCCAGCCGAGCGCACCCAGAGTTCCCGCTATCCCAAAAAACCATAACGGATTCAATTTCGTCGCATAAGCGACCACGACCGTGATCAGTGTGATGATCACCGTTCCTGGCGTCGTGTCCGCCACAATCGCGACGACGAAAGCACTCGCTGCCAGCAAACCGAGCGAGACCGGCACCATTCCATCCTGGATTGCCGCGCGCCAGCGTGCGCCCTTGAAGCGCTCCCAGACGCGGCCCATCAGATAGGCCACCACGCAGGTCGGGCCGCACATGCCCAGCATCGCCACCGCCCCGCCGGCAACACCGCCGGCCTGGTAGCCGATCAGCGCGACAATGATCACGTTCGGACCGGGCGTGAGCTGCGCCAGCGCAAACATGTCGGTGAACTGGCGATCGGTCATCCACCCCATCACCTCCACTGCAAGGCGATGCATTTCCGGCAACGCGGCATTCGCGCCGCCGATGGCGAACAGCGACATCAGCGTGAACTGCACGGCGAGCGTGAGCAGCGTGTCGACACCGCCCTTCACGCGCGCCTCCAATAGGCCAGAGCGACGCTGAGCGGCGCGAGCACGACGAGCACCCAGACCAGCGGCCAGCGCAATACGCCGATCGTCACGAAGCAGGCGATCGCGATCAGCGGCCCGACAGCGAACGGCCGCACGAACAGCGGTTTCGAGAGTTTCGCGACCACGGCGATGATCATGCCGGCTGCTGCGGCGGAAATACCCGACAGCGCGCCGCGCAACGCCGCAAGCTCGCCGAACCGCAGATAGACGGCGCCCATCAGAACCACCAGGGCCAGCGGCACGCCGAGCAGGCCGCCGAGCGCGGCGACAGCGCCGACCGCGCCATAGAGCCGCGAACCGAACACCACGGAGAAATTGACGATGTTCGGCCCGGGCAGAAACTGCGACAGCGCCAGCATCTCGTTGAATTCGGCGTCGGTCATCCAGCGCCGTTCTTCCACCAGGATCCGATAGGTCCAGGCCAGCACCCCGCCGAAGCCGTAAAGCGAGATGCGCGCAAAGGTCCAGAACAGCGCCCACGCATTGGTCGGCCCCGGACGCGCTGCGATCTCGGCGGATTCGGACATGCGGCCGCCTGCTTAGTGGCCGCGGCTTCCGCCCGCCATGGCATTTTGCGCATTACCTGTGTGCAAAAACCCACGCCAGGCCGCCGCAGTGCAACATGGGGTCGCGCCAGTCTTTTTTCGGCAAGGTTTGCCCCCTATATTCGGGGTGCCGGAGCAATCCGGCTATGGCGATAAACGGCCGTCGAAATAAACCATTCGGACCCGGGGGCAGTACCCGGCGCCTCCACCCAAGCCCAGCTCGGCCCAGGCCGCGGTTGGGCTTCGGCGGGGGCGAAATAGGATCGACGAGGGCGTAAAGGGCGGACTTTTGCTCGGCATGGTACCACCGATATCGGGCCAATCGTATAGTTGCCAACGACAACTATGCTCCGGTTGCTCAGGCCGCCTAAGCGGTTTGAAAAATACCGAACTAAAGCCCTGACGGGTTAAGCTCCGTCAGGCGGGGTCCGGAGGCACCTGGCAACAGAAGCCTCCACTTTCTTTTTATTTTTATTGGCCTTTTCTGGGGGCGCGGCCCACAGCCGGTGGCATTCACCGCGCCGGCAAGGTTAGCATCGCGCCCGAGAGACGACCCCCGAGTCACGTGACGGAAAAGGCAAATAGACCAGGCAATGGCGTCCGACCAAATTCGCTACGATCTCCTGACCCAGCAGGCCCTGCGCAACATGGTGCGCGATCTGCTGGCCGAGGTGGCCCGCAAAGGACTGCCGGGAGAGCATCATTTCTTCATTTCCTTCGACACCCTCGCCGAGGGCGTGAAACTGTCGCAGCGCATGCGCGCCCAGTATCCGCAGGAAATGACCATTGTCCTGCAGCATCAGTTCTGGGATCTCGCGGTGTTCGACGATCGCTTCGAGGTCGGCCTGTCGTTCAACGGCATTCCGGAGCGGCTCTCGCTCCCGTTCAACGCCGTGAAAGGCTTCTTCGACCCATCCGTACAGTTCGGTCTGCAATTCGAGCAGGTGGATGACGAAGCCGCGATCCCGCCGCCCGCGGGCAAGCCCGCGACGGGCACGAAGCCGCGCCGCGGCCCGAGCGCGCTCGCGCCGGTCGAGGACACGCCGGCCGCGCAAAAGCCCGAGACCTCCGCCCCTGTCGCCACCATCCCGACGCCCTCGCCCACCGGCGATGGTGCACCGGGCAAGCCCGCTTCGGGCAAGCCGGCCGCGGATAAGCCGGCCGCGGACAACACCGATCCCGACAAACCGGACCCGGACAAGCCCGTGGGCGGCGGCGAGGTCGTGAGGCTCGACCGCTTCCGCAAGAAGTGACAGGCTCGGCGGACACAAACCGGTCCTTTCCGCGTTGATGTCCATCATGCCGAGCCGATCCCGCAAAAAATCCGCCTCCTCTCCATCATCCGGCACCACACCGACGCGGACTGAAAGCGACGCTTTCGGTCCGCTCGATATCGTCGCCGATAAACATTGGGGCGCGCAGACCGAACGCGCGCGCCGCAACTTCCTGATCGGCGAAGAGCTGATGCCGCGTGCGATCATCCATGCGCTCGGCATCGTCAAATGGGCAGCAGCGGACGTGAACAAGTCGCTGGGTGTTCTCGATGCGCGCCGCGCGCGTGCGATCATCACGGTGGCGCGCGACATCTCGCTCGGTAAGCTCGACGATCATTTCCCGCTGCGGGTCTGGCAGACCGGCTCCGGCACGCAGACCAACATGAACGTCAACGAGGTGATCGCCAATCGCGCGAATCTGCTGCTCGGCGGCAAGCTCGGCGCCAAGACGCCGGTGCATCCGAACGATCACGTCAATATGGGGCAGTCGTCGAACGACAGCTTCCCGACCGCGATGCACATCGCCGCCGCCGACCGCATCGCGCGGCTGTTGCAGCCGGCGCTCGCGCATCTGCATGAGGCGCTGCTCGACAAGACGCGCGAGTTCAGCCGCATCGTCAAGATCGGCCGCACCCATACGATGGATGCGACACCGCTGACGCTCGGCCAGGAATTTTCCGGCTACGCCGCGCAGGTGCGCGCGGCCGAGGAGCGCGTGCGGCTCGGCCTCAAGGAGCTTTATCCGCTGGCGCAGGGCGGCACCGCGGTCGGCACCGGACTCAACACCAAGAAGGGTTTCGCCAAGGCGTGTGCGGCGAAGGTCGCGGAGATCACCCAGGTGCCGTTCGTGAGCGCGCCCCACAAGTTCGAATTGATGGCCGGCCACGACGCCTATGTGTTCGCACACGGCGCGATCGTGTCGGCCGCGACCGCGCTGTTCAAGATCGCCAACGATCTGCGCTTCCTCGGCTCCGGTCCGCGCTCCGGTCTCGGCGAACTGATCCTGCCGGCGAATGAACTCGGCTCGTCGATCATGCCTGGCAAGACCAATCCCACCCAGAGCGAAGCGGTGACGATGGTGTGCTGTCAGGTGTTCGGCAATCAGACGACGATCCAGACCGCCGGCAGCCAGGGCCATTTCGAGCTCAACGTCTACAAGCCGGTACTCGCTTATTGCATGCTGCAGTCGATCGGCCTCCTCGCCGACGCTGCACGCTCGTTCACTGACAATTGCGTGGTCGGCACCAAGCCCAACGAAGCGCGCATCCAGGAATTGATGGAGCGTTCGCTGATGCTGGTGACGGCGCTATCGCCGCACATCGGTTATGAAAAAGCAGCGCAGGTGGCGAAAGCGGCGCACGCCAACGGCACGACACTGCGCGAAGAAGCGGTGCGACTTGGTTTTGTCAGCGAAACCGAATTTGACAGGCTAGTACGCCCGGAAAAAATGATCGGGCCGGAATAATAGCGCAGCGAATTGTCCTGAATTTCGGCGCACCTGCATCATAGTGCATTTCGCAGCAGGAATCTTCACCCAACCGTGTATTGAATCATATCAAGGAAGCGCCGAATAACATATCGTAACGGTTGAATACCTCCTTGAGGCGGCAACGAGGGCGATATGGGCGAGGTGATCAATCTGCGAGTTGTTCGCAAGCGCGTGAAGCGCGCGCAGAACGACGCACACGCAGATGTCCGTCGCACCGAGTTCGGTGTGCCGAAAGCCGAACGCAAGCTCCGCAAGGCTGAAACCGAACGCGCCAACCGCACACTTGACCAACATCATTTGTCTGCGGAGGACGAATGAAATCTCCCGTCGTCAAACGCTCGATCGTCATTGCCGGCCACAAGACCAGCATCAGCCTGGAAGACGCGTTCTGGAAGGGACTGAAGGAGATCGCCGGCAGCCGTCAGCAGACGCTGTCGGATATTGTCGCGGAGATCGACAAGGGCCGGCAGCAGGGCAACCTGTCGTCCGCCATTCGTCTGTTCGTGCTCGACTTCTATCGCAATCAGCACAACAGCGAACCGCGCACCGACGGCGCGCGCGTGCCGACGCCACCCACCATCGTCTGATTTCAGTTATCCGAGAACTTTAGTTCTGCTGCGGCACCAGTTGCAGCGGCGGACGCGCGGCCGGCCGTTGCTGCTGCGCCGCCGCCGGCGGCTGCGGTGACGGCTGCGCGGCGCGCGGCCTCGGTTCGGCGGGACGTGGTGCGGGCGCGATGGTCTGTGCCGGCGGCAACGGCGGCGCAGACGGCGCGACGGAATGCGATGCAGCCGGCGGCGCCGGTGTCGGCTCCGACTTCATCAGCGCCGGAATCTCCGGCGACGGCGCAATCGGCGGTGCTTCGGGTTTCTGCTGCGCGGCTTCGATCGCTTCGAGCTTCTTCGCCTGAATGTCGACGTTGCGCAGCGTCAGCCAGCCTGACAGCGCCGAGACGTCGATCGTGCGCGTCGCCGCGCCGAGCGGGCCGCGCAATCCCATGAAGACGTCCGGCTTGCTGCCGGCGAGATCGGCCTTGCCCGTGAGCACAAGCCGCGCATCGATCAGCCCTTGAGTCAGATCGAGATTGCCGGACACCGCGAGCGCCGCACCGTCGGCATCGGCGGTGAGATTCTGCAAACGCACCTGCCCGCTCGCCACATCGAGCGCGCCCTCGGCATGCCGCACCGGCAGTTGTCCGCCGTCGAGCGCCTTGCTCATGAAGTCGCGCACACGGATCGCATCGAGCGGCAGACCGCGATCGGCCGCGCGCATCACCGCCTCGAACGCATGCGGATCGAGCGCACCAAATTGCGCGCCGTCGACCACCACCTTGCCCGAACCGGCGAGCGAGCCGACCAGTGCGTTGGGGCTCAGGCCTGTGCCGGTGAGCGCCACATCGAGGCCGACCCGGCCGCTGACCGGTGGCCGCGCCGCCGCCGGCAGCAGCATCGCCGCATCAGCGTCGGTGAGCTTCATCTGCACGTCGGCGCGCAGCCCCTCGCCACCGCGCTGGAGCGAGACCGTCCCGGCGACACGGCCGCCGGAGACGCCGCCGCTGAGATCGGTGATTTTCGCCTCCGCATCGCCCAATGTCAGCGTCGCGCGCAGTTCGCGCATCAGCCAGGCCGGCGTCACAGCCGCGCGCTGGCTGCGCAGCACGACCTTGCCGCGATAGTCGGCGGCAAGCCCGCGCGCGAACGGATCGACCGGCCACGCCCAGAGATTGCTCTGCGCATCACCGCGCACTGCCGCTTCGGGCCAGCCGGTGAGCGCCGCGACGATCGCCGCGGCATTGATGTCGTCGGCATCGATATAGGCATCGATGCTGTGGGGCAGCGCGCGGCCGATAGCGGCGCGACCGCGCAGATTGGCGCCGGCGACCGTGCCGGTGGCCGAGGCGAGCGTGAGGCGGTCCTTCGCCAGCGTCATGTCGCCGGAGAAACGCGCAAGCACGCTTTGCGACACGCCGAACAGCGGCCGCAGATCCGCTTCCTTCACCGTCGTGCGCAACGTGCCGGTGACAGCGCCGTCAACATAGCGCGCCGTTCCTTCGGCGGCGGCATCGAGACCGCGCGCGGTGATCTGCGCCTTGACGCGCAGATCGGACTGCAACGGCCCCTCGGCAGTGAAGGTCAGCCGACCCG
>JBQCFU010000455.1:0-6474 GCA_051958775.1 Pseudolabrys sp. | reverse complement strand
ATACAACTCCGAAGGCACCGCCAATCCCGGCGCACCACGCGACGTGGTGCTGTCACCGAAAGCCTGGACCGATCTCGTCCAGGTCCACACCTGGGTCAACGACCAGGTGAAGCCGGTGACCGACATCGACCACTGGGGCGTGGTCGAGCGCTGGAATTTCCCGGACGACGGGAAAGGCGATTGCGAGGACTACGTGCTGCTGAAGCGGCGCATGCTGATCCGCGCGGGATGGCCGCGCGAGGCCCTGCTGATCACCGTCGTGCGCGAAGCCAATGGCGACGGCCATGCGGTGCTCACGGTGAAAACGAACAAGGGAGAGTACGTGCTCGATAACCAGAGCCCGGACGTCAAGTTGTGGTCGGACACGCCTTACCGCTTCGTCAAGCGGCAGTCGCAGACCGACCAGAACCTCTGGGTCTCGCTCGGCGAGCCGCAGCGCACCACGCCGGCAACGGCTTCGGCGCGCTGATCTCCAACGGTTAAGCGGCCCCGGTCACGTCCCACCCTCCCCGTCCCCCGACCGGGTTCGCTGCGGCCGACTCGCCCCCACGGGTCGGCCGCACCCTGTTTCAAGAGCGCATAAAGGGCTGCATCCGACATGGGATGCAGCCCTTCTTTTTTCAGCACGCACGGATTCGTCGCCCCTTCTGCGCGGTTTTGCAGATCGATCGTTTCATAAAAAACAGCCCCGCAAATGCGAGGCTGTTTCTTCTCAATGAACAGAAGTCGGCGACGACAACATCAATGAACGAAATGTACCAGCGCGTAACCGCCGCCCACCAACAGCACAGGGATTCCAACCCAGAGCAAAATCACAGGCATTTCAAATCTCCCACGTTCGATAATAATTTTAAAAACTCGGAAGCACTTCAATCCGTTCCCGCTACTCCAATCGAATCGGCACCATCATGTCGCCGCCGCGCACGGTACGAATCCGTTCCGGCATCTGCCGATCAGGCGACTGCCTGTTGGCGCGCTGCTGATGCAATGTTTTCCTGGCAACTTTTGTTGCCGGTGGCGGCGCAGATGCCGCATCCGGCGCGACAGGCGCATCCGCGACAGCAGCAGGTGCCGGCGTCATGCTGTCCATCGGGCCGGACCACCGCGCCGTTTGACGCGCGGAAAGTTCGCTCGACGACTGGTAGAAATTTTTCGGCAGTTCGGCGGCTTGTCCGAAATACGGCGGCAGAGGCTGCGGCGCGAGGTGTCCCGACAGCACATACAGGCCCGTCATCAGAACCGTGCCGACCACGATGAAATAACGGAACAGCGGCACCGCAAACTCCCCTCGCTACCTGCAATAACGTGCGAGGAACTGCAGACGTTCCTGATGGAACCGGTAAAAAAGTAAAAGGCCCGCGGCGCGGGGCCGCGGGCCTTTGACGATCAAGGCACCCGAATTATTCGTAGACCTTGATCACTTTTCGGGACGACGGTTCGACGATCACACGCCGGTTGTTGACGACCGCATAAGCGTATTCGTCATGCTTCGGGATCCGGTGAATCACGACGGTCCGCGGCAGCGGCTCGCCCACCACGATGCGTTCGCGCACCGCCACGGACGGAACACGCTCGTCCATCACATAAGTGCGTACTTCAGCCGGGGGTTCGCCCGCGGCACCAACGGCCGCACCCACTGTGCCGCCGACCACCGCACCGACCGGTCCGCCGACAACCGCGCCTGCCGCCGCACCGCCAACCGCGCCCGTCGCGGTCGAAGCCTGCGCGAAGCACACTGCCGGAGCAAGGATCGCAGCCGCAGCAACCGACAAGAAAAGACGCTGTTTCATTGTTCGCTCCTCTGTACCCCGCTCGTTCCGCATATGAACGGACGAACATAGGAGAGCGTTCCGCAACGCCAGGATGTTTTCACGGAATTTTTCACGCGGTTCCTGTTTGAACCGCTGTTCAGCGCGTCAGTGAGCGGGAATCACAAATGACTAACGACACTCAACGCGGCGCGTGATGACGCGGCTTCGTCGTCCGTAGCTTTGTCTTGGGCGTCACGGGGCGCGCCTCAGGCCCCGTGTAAAATGTATTCAATTCACAACCGCCGCCGACGCCGCTGATCGTATCGAGGCACTGCTGCAGCGTGATGAAGCCGCAGTTGCGTCCGCCGTCCGGACCATACTGCGCGCACCAGCGATACGGATCGGACGCAGCAGATGCGGGCGCCGATGCGCACGCCATCAGTCCAACGGCAGCGACCGCTGACAGAATGGAAGAAGCCATCGCGCGCATAACCTGCCTCTCAGCCGATCCGTTTCAGGTTGGCAGCATAGTCCTTCGAGCGGCGCACATAAATATCGGCGCCGCCACGAATGAGCGCGACCGCCTTCTCGTCGAGCGTGCGGATCACCCGCGCCGGCGCGCCGACGATCAGCGAATTGTCGGGAAAGCTTTTTCCCTCGGTGACCACCGCGCCCGCCCCGACCAGCGAATTGTTGCCGATCTTCGCGCCGTTGAGCACCGTCGCGCTCATGCCGATCAGCGAATTGTCGCCGACCGTGCAGCCGTGCAGCATCACATTGTGGCCGATCACGCAGTTGCTGCCGATGGTCAGCGGAAAGCCGGGATCGGTGTGCAAGGTGGCGTTGTCCTGAACCTGCGAACGCTCGCCGATCTCGATCCATTCGTTGTCGCCGCGCAGCACCGCGCCGAACCAGATGCTGGTGTCGCGCTTGAGCCGCACGCGGCCGATCAGCACCGCCGTCTCGGCAAGCCAGTAACGGCCGATTTCGGGGAATTCGGGAGCGTCTCCGGACAGCGAATAGATGGGCATGTGATGCGATCCTTCAGGGTCACGCCTTCATGCCTGAAGCGGACCGCCGAGAAAAGACGCAAGAGGACAAGCCGAAGCGAGGAAAGCCGTCAGGCGACGAGCACGCCCATGGCATGTAGCGTCATCACAACCACGGTGCCCGACATCAGGCTCCACAGCCCGGCCAGCAGGGTGGCGAGAAACGTCATCTGGAAGCTGCGGCGCTCGATGCGCCGGCCGCGCAGCGTGTTGCGCATGATGATGAACGGCGCCGCGAAATAGATCAGCGCCAGCGCCGCGAAGGCGGCCGTGTACGGTCCGCGCTGCAACAGCCCGAAGGTCGCGGGGCGCTCCGTCAGCAGCTGATAGCCCGAGGCAAAGCAGCCGGCGACGGCAAAGCCGAGCGCGAGCGACAACAGCGACTGAAGGGATTCCGGGGACATCGACAAGCCGCACAGGTTCGGGAGCCCCGTGTTTGGCAAAGGCCCGGCCCGGCCGCCAGAACATGCTTAAGAGACGGTTAACGGTCAAAGGCTAGCGTCGCGCCCGCCCTCCGGACGATACTCGATGACGCACCTCGCCTATCACGGTCACCGCCACAGCCACCACCGCAAGGCCAAGCGCCTGAGCCCGCTGCTCCTGCCGATGCTGGTCTTTGCCGCCGTCACGGTGAGCGCGGTGGTGTTCGTCACTTATGTGCTGTGGCCGCGCTGGCCGGGCCAGCCGGTGGCACAGAACGCGCCGGCGCTGCCGGTGGTGATCGCCGGGAGCAATTTCAACGTCGAGCCGGCCGCCGTGCGCCGCCCGGTGCAGCGCGCGCCTGGTGTCTACGACCGGATCGACCTCGCCTATCTGTGGCCATCGCTACTGCCGCCCGATCCGGCGCTCAAGGGCACACCGGACAATCCGATCAACCCGAACGAACGGATCTTCATCACCATCGCCAGCGGCGAGACCACGTTCCCGATGCCGGAGCGCGTGCGCACGATCTATCCGCGCTATCTCGCCGAGACGACAACGGCGTTGCCCGGCGGATTGACGGCGCGCGCCTTCCGCGACGGCACCTCGTATCAGGGCGAAGACCTGGTCGTGAACGAGGATTTGAGCTTCATGGCGCGCTGCTCGCGCCGCGGCATCGGCAATGCCGGAACCTGTCTTTATGAGCGCCGCATCGGCGATGCCGATGTGACGGTGCGGTTTCCGCGCGACTGGCTCGCCGATACACCCGCGCTACTCGCCGGCCTCGATCGGCTGTTCGCCAAGATCGTGCCGGCACCGCAATAGGGCGTGATCCGGAAAAGTGTGAAGCGGTTTTCCGAAAAGATCACGCCCAAAACGAAAAGCGGTCAGTCCTCGAGATCGGTGCCGAGGATCGCCATCTGGAAATTGTAGGAGCGCTCGTCGTCGTCATCGTCGACGAACAGCACGCCGATGAATTCGTCGCCGATATAGACTTCGGCAGAGTCTTCCTTCTTCGGTCGCGGCACGACGCGCATGCGCGCATTGCCGAACAATTTCTTCAAATAGGCGTCGAGCTTTCTGACTTCCTGTACGTCCACGCTGGTCCCCTCGGTGGCGTGCCCGCTGCACCGGATCAGATACGGCGCCGCGATGCGATTATTACGGTTCGACGCCGTGTAGCATCTGATCCATCGTCCGTGAAGGCTCGGCACAGCCTGCTTCACCGACGATCTTGGCCGGAACACCAGCCACCGTCACATTGTTGGGGACCGGCTTGATCACCACCGAACCGGCGGCGATCCGCGCGCAATGGCCGACCTCGATATTGCCAAGGATGCTCGCGCCTGCGCCGATCATCACGCCGTGGCGAATCTTGGGATGCCGGTCCTCGTGTTCCTTGCCGGTGCCGCCGAGCGTCACGCCGTGCAGGATCGACACGTCGTCTTCGATCACCGCGGTTTCGCCGACAACCAGCCCGGTCGCATGATCGAGGAAGATGCCGCGCCCGATGCGCGCATTGGGATGAATGTCGCACTGGAACACGGCGGACGAGCGGCTCTGCAGGTAATAGGCGAAATCGCGCCGGCCCTTGCCCCACATCCAGTGCGCGAGGCGATGTGCCTGGATCGCGTGGAAGCCTTTGTAATACAGCACCGGCTCGATCATGCGGTGCGTTGCCGGATCACGGTCGAAGGTCGCGACGATGTCGGCGCGCATCGCCACGCCGATCTCGTGATCGTCACCGATCGCGGCGTCATAGGCCTGGCGGATCAATTCGCCGGAAACATCGGGATGCGACAGCCGCTCCGACAGGCGATGGACGACCGCCCGCTCCAGCGTCTCGTGATAGAGGATCGTGGAATAGATGAAGCTCGCCATCGCCGGCTCGCTGCGCACGATCTCTTCCGCTTCTTCGCGCACGCGCGACCAAACCGGGTCGACCTTGGCCATGTTGTTGACCTGTTGAGGCTGAGCCATCTGCTATCTCCCGGCACATCGCCAATAGGGAACCCGCAAAGAACGGACCAAGAAATAGACCGCCACGGGCGTCGTCAACACATAGAGATTTATCACAAAAAACAAGACCACCGGGAGATGGATTTTTTCGATCGGCGCTATGCGCGCGAGTGATCCAGCGCCGCCAGAAACGAGAGAATCGTGGTCGAAAAGGCGTCGTTGCGATCCCCAGCCACCATATGCCGCGCGCCGGCGACGTCGGCATATTGCGCCTGCGGCACCAGTGCCGCGAATTCGCGCACATGCTCTTCCTGCACAAGTTCGGAGGCCGATCCGCGTACCAGCAGTACCGGACAGGTGAGCGTGCGCGCCGCTTCGGTCATCCGCGCCTCGAGTTCGTCACGGCCGATCGAGCCCGGCTGGCGCTCGCCGAGAAAGCGCGGGTCCCAATGCCAGCGCCAGCGGCCTTCCGGAGTCGGCCGCAGATTCTTTTTCAGGCCGTCGAGCGAGCGCGGCCGTGGCCTGTGCGGCAGATATTGCGCGACTGCATCCGCGGCGTCCTCGATGGTCGCAAACCCCTCATGCGCATGCGAGCGCATGAAGTCATGAATCTTCTTCAGCCCGTTCGGATCGACGCGTGGCGTGATGTCGACCAGGATCAGCGCCGCGAACGGCGGCTCCCGGCCCGCACGCGCGGCATTACCCTGCGCCAACAAGACGGCGATGCCGCCGAGCGATGCGCCGATCGCCACCGGCCGCTCGCCGTGTCGTTGCGCAAGCACATCGGCCACGCTCGTCGCGTCGGCAGCGAAGTCATCGAAACTGTAAGCGCCGTTTTCGACCCAGGCGGAATCGCCGTGGCCGCGCTGGTCCATGGCGACGGCCACGTGACCGGCGCGCGAGATCTGCGCCGCGGTGCCTTGCCATGCATGGCGCGTCTGGCCGCCGCCATGCAGCAGCAGCACCGGCGCGCCGGCGGCACCATACTGATCGGCGACGAGTTTATTGTCATCCGCCCCGGTGAAGGTGAGCGGCAACGCCTCAAGCGGACGGTTCATGCACGCTCCCCGAGGAACGTCAGCACGCCCTGCTTGTAGACGCGATCGCCGACCGCGAGCATGTGGTCGCGATCCGGAATGTCGAGCGCCTCACCGTGCGGAAACATCGTTGCCAGTTCATGCGCCGAGCCGGCGACGTGATCCTTCGTGCCGATCGCGACCAGCACCGGCATCGCGATCTTGCCGATCTCCTCACGCGACAGAGTCTGCCGCGAGCCGCGGATGCAGGCGGCGAGC